>JBLNHB010000073.1:0-9751 GCA_050268805.1 bacterium
GTCTGCAGGGTCCCAGTTGCCGCTGAACCGCGATGCCCCCTGAAACGTGAAGTCGTGCTTGCTCCCCCCTATGCCGGCATAGGCCGGGGTGAGACACAAAAAGATCAGACAGAGAAATAGAATTGACAGAATGATTCCCCTTTCCCTTGTGTTGTCCATGAGACCCTCCAGGTAATGTATTTTTGTTCCTTTAACCATGTCTTATCCTTCAATTTTCTCTAACTTTGCCTTGTTCTCAATGCCATCTGCACTATGGATGCAGATATAGAGCTAAGACAGAGCAAGCAAAAAATATACCATTCTGTAAAAAAAGATTCTTAAAGTCACACTAAGTTATAACTTGTTAATTTTAAATATTTCATCAACCATAAATTTCCATATCTGCGAGGCGTTCATCACGCTGACCTGGGGGTCTTTTTACGTACTTAGTGCTATTTCACACATCCTTTAAAAAAACAGACTTTATTTTAGTAATAATTACATAAACAAAATAATTACAAGTAATTGTAATAATATATTTGTATTTAAATATAACTTATTATCGCCTAAAGTATTCTTAAACATTATGTTACTTTAGTTTGTCATAGTAAATCTTAATAGTTGAATGTGCAATTCTCTTATTTATAATTGATTCGATTATATTACCTGCCTTCCTATCTCGCAAAGTTTCTTTCACTTTTTCTTCTATCTCTTCAAATTTCAAAATCTCAGTATCAACATTATTGAGTCCCAAGAAATACCAATCTCCTTCACGTTGAAACGGCCCCGCATAGGTCCCTTTCTGAAGGCCTTTCAAGACAGAGAGGAACTCTTTATTCATTTCATTCGGATAAACCCAGATGGGTCCCTTTAGTTCCACTTCGGGGTTATTCTCTAATCTCAACCGTTTCATTACTCCATTAAAATACGTTCGCTTGATGTCCCTATCAATTTCTTTTGCAATTTCAGCGTTTGATGTCTTAACGATGACGATCAAATATTTTCTCCGGCCGATGGTTTTTGGATCCTGGCTTTCGTAATACTTTCTTGCTTCTTCATCACTCACCGAAATGGTACTTTTAATACGCTCGATGAATTTTTCCGTCGTCAGGCTCTCCCTGATCCTTTCCCTCAGGTCTCGTGCCGACATACTCCTTTGTTTGAGATAATCATTGAACTCCCCGGCTCTCTCGAATCTCCCTTTGAAACGTGTATATGCCGCTTCCAGCTCCTCTTCAGAAACGGTTATTCCCTCCTTGCTCGCCTCCTGAAGGAGAATGACCCGGTTGACGATCGCAGAGATGGCGCTCTGCTGAATGAGCTCGTCACTGAGGGAAGCCTGTTTCCCCTCATGCAGCAACTGCCTTTCTTTGACCTCCTGGTCGTATACATTTCTGTAAACCTGCTGTCCGTTCACTTCAATGACCGGCTCTCCTGAGCCGGCCCAAGCGGCGCCTGCCAGAGAGACAAACAAAAGAAAACATCGTGCAGACCTTTTGTCAGGGGTTTTCCTCATATATCCTTATCTGTGAGGAAGCGACCCGCTCGCAAATTCTCAGAAGACCTGGCTGCAGTGATCTCGGGACGATCTGCTCCGCTGAGTCTGTTCCTTTCATTGAGCCTGTCATGCAGTCTCACTACAGCTGAAAACATGAGTTATGATAGCATAGAGCAACCGGAGAGGAGTTTATTGTGAATGTGCTGAGATATGCTCTTATCGTAAGCGGCATGGCCGTTGCAGTGGCCATTTTTATGACTCTGGATGTAACATTCGACCAGTTTGCGCAGGGCTCGCTGAGGTCCGATGTTCTCAATGGGATTGAATTGATCTTCAACAGAAAAGTTCCTGGTTATTGGGGAGATGTGATTAGCATCGCTCTGTACCTGCTGATCATCCTTATCGGTGGGGTTACCGGAAATATTTTCTATGGCGTCTCTTCGCGGGTGATCAACTACCTGAAGAAGCACTGAATCTTTTACTCGCTCTACTCTCGCTTCTGCCTTTCAACGTTTCCTGTGTTTGAGAGCTCGCGGCCGCTTCCAGCCCTCGGGCGACTTCGAAACGATCTTCTCCGGGACGGACGAATCCGATCCTGAGCTTATACGTTTTTGATGTCCCGGGAGGCAGGAACTGGTTTTTCCAGACAACATTGAGGACGCGGTTGTCGCGGCTGTCGAGGATTCTGTTTCCGACCTCGTAAAATGTGTTTGAAACATAAACCTGGGACGGCACCGTGTCAATCCACTGAATGAAATTTGCATACCCGCTATAGCGGTCGTTCTCTCCCGCTTCTTTATTCCCGACGTCCGCATACCCGATAAGCGAATATTTCAGGGGATTAATGAATGTCTCATGGGTAATCAATCCATCTCTCGTCCATCCCACTTCCCCCTCCGAAGACCCGAATATTCCAATCCACGGTTCATCCCCGTATGCATAATCATAGGATATTGCCCTTTTCCCGGTATTGGTTATCCGGATCATGAGTGTGGCAAAATTGTCCCCGGCCTTCAGGTCAAGTCGCCGTGTGATATGGAGCGGCTCGCCCCCGGGAGAAACCGTATGCTCGCTCTCGAGAATCACCTCATTGAAAGTCCCCTTGATGATTCTCCCTGAGGCATAGTTCCACTTTTGAGGCTCATAAACAGTACCGCCTCCGGCAAGGGCAATACCTTCATTGGCTGTACACCAGAGATGTATCCATTTTTCGCCATTAAAGTACGCCATGCCCCCGCCTTCCCGAACCATCGCTGAATCGCCGATAGGAAACTCTCCGCCGATGACGATCCCGGCAGGAGATGCTTCTTCATGATCGTATCTCGAAAGGGCGATTTCAAGGCGCGTCCCATCCGGCCTAAACTCTTTTATCACCCCTCGGCCCCGTGACTCATCAAAAGAGACATTGAGAAGAGGCGCATCAGTTGCCGAGGCGATTTTTTCGAACAGCCTGTTGAAGAGGGGAGTTGCATCTACCCTGAAGAGGAGCGAATCGACTTCGCTGAAGGATATGTCCGTATCAAGTCTAATTCGTGAGTCGTCCTTGATGACATAGAGAACCGCTGAATTCGTGCTGAAATGGAGATATCTGAAGGCCACGAAGAGAAAAACAGCCAATCCGAAAAAGAGGAGTCCTGCAGACGTGATAAGACGTCTTGCCAATTTTCGTGTAGTCGTTCGTAAAAACATCTTGGTACAGTCCTGAAACAGTCAATCCTTAATCATCATGCATTATTTGTTATACCATTTTTGCTTCGAGAGGATGCGACAGTATTCCTTTACATCAGGGTATGCCGGTATGGGGATGAACCTCCGGCTTCACCGGGAATCCAGTGTATTGATCGGGTTTAGCCATACCGAGCGCCAAAACATGACTCTTCGTCTCTCCAGGCTTCAGATGCTCATTCAACCATACCAAGTTGATAATCCGGTTATCCCTGCTGCTCAAAACATTGCCTTCTTTGAACTCCTGGAGGGAGAGGGAATTTGAAAAATAAACGACTGTTGGCGGGTTCGCGAGCCATTCCACGAAATTTGCGTAATTCGAGAACTTATGCTGCTCACCAGCCAGATCGTTTCCATAATCCCAGAATCCCGCAAAACTGTCTATAACAGGCAGAATGTAGGATTCACGCCGGAAGACCTTCCCGCTCGTCCATCCCACATCCCCGGAAGAATCTCCGAATTCGCCGACCCATGGTTCATCACCCCACCTATAGAAATATTCGATCTCCTTATAGGTTGCATTTGTGAATTCCACTTTGAACACGACATAATTGTCCCCTTTCCGCTTGTACAGCGTTCTTGTCATCTGCATCCGAACAGGGACCCCATCGGCCCCTATCGTACTGTAGGAGTGGGAGCTTTCCAGGATGACTTCATTTTGAGACGACCTGACGACCCTGCTCCCGCTGTACAACCAGTCCACCGGGTTTATCACCTTTTCGATTCCTTTGATCGTCAGGGATTCGTTAATGGAACACCAGATGTGCAGCCACTGATTGCCGTTGTAAAATGATATTCCTGTATTGTTTCTTCCCCGGTCATTGATTCTGTCCATATCTCCAAACTGGAGATCTCCTCCGATGAACAGTCCCTTGGGACTGTTCTTTTCTTCCTCATACCTGGATAATACGACCAGAAATTTTGTTCCATCGGGCCTGAGCTCTTTCAGGACTCCCGATCCTTTTTCCTTATTCCACGAGGTTTCAATAAAAGGGGAGTGGTACGTGCTGGCAGCGAGGCCCTCAAGGAACCGGAATACGGCGGTAGCATCGATCATAAAAAGGAGCTTATGCGATTCATCAAAATTCAGGTCATCAGTCGCCCTGATCCAGCCATTTTGATCTTTGACCAAATAGAGAACGGCGTTACTGGAATTGAAGTTAAGAATTTCATAAAAGATGAACACAGACACGAGGAGAGTGACGACAAAGAGATTGATGCCTAGTGCTGAGGCGATGAGCGCCTTTAAGAAAGGACGGTTTGTAAACCTCCCCATGATTCTTCTTAAAAAAACCATTAAGCGCCTTTTTTTTGTATTTTTATTTTATCGCATTTCTATATAAATATTAGAATGCGAACGTTATAATTTATGCAACAAGCATGCCTACTTTTGAATAGTTTAACAGATTCGAAGCAAAAAAGAACTCCCAGGGATGGAATAATGCAAAAATGAGCGATTACTGATAATCCTTGTGTACAATCTGTATCCGATAGGTATTCTTCATTCCATCAAACCATTGTTGAAACGCCCTCTCGCTCCTCTCAGCGGCGAGGATGTGCTCGACCGCCGGAGCAGCCTCCGACAGCGTCTTTTTTTGCCGCTCTTTCCTGTCGACGAGCTTGAAAAGAAAAATGCCCCGTTTCATTTTCACTGGGCCCGCAATATCACCGACCTGCATCTTCTCGAGGTACGGCCACATCTCCTCAGGGAAATCTTCCTTCGCCGTATACGGTGCATTCCTGTTGATGTCCCTCAATTCCGGGGTGACGCGCTCAAGGGCCATGTCGTCGAATGCTCCGGGGTTTTTCGTTGCCTTTTCAAGGACATGCCTGGCGTTTTCTGCCCTCACCTGAACAAGATAGACCTTGAACGTCTCTGGAACGATAAATTCATCCGGATGAGAGTCATAATAGCGTTTTATTTCATTGCTCGGGATCGGCTGCCCTCCCGGAATCGAGCTCCGGACCTTTTCGAATATGAGGTTTTTCTCTATATCCTCTTTACGGCGAAGCCGGTCTAAGAATGACAATCCCCTCATCGCTTCTTTCATCTCCGCATCGGGCACTTCGACCTTCTCCTGTTTCGCGTAGAGGTAGGCGACCTCCCGCTGGATCATCGTCTGCAGGAGTTCCCTCTCCTGTTCCCGGTCGAGATCCTCGACTCCGAGCAGTCGGGCCTTCTGCTCGCTGAATTCATTCAGTTCCGTTAGGGTTATTTTTTCGGCGTCGACGGTCGCCACGATGATATCCTCCCTACACGAGATCAACATGACCAGTATGCCGAATATTGCAGCGTTACTGAACCGACTCAAGATTATCCACCTTCCAGGAATTATTTTCCTGTATAAGATTATAGCGTATCTTATACGTTATTGTTTGCTTTGTCTTCGTGATTTCCGCCGTTTCCCTGTGCTGCCACCAGTATGTCCATGTCTCTTCACTTTCCACATAAGCGCTTTTCCCTCGTGCGGAGACCTTTTTTATTTCAAATGTTTTTTGCTCGGCGATCATCACATTGTCGACTGACCGCAGCGCCTGGATAAGGGGAAAGAGCTTGTTGATCTCATTCATCGTAGCAACGTTCCTCATCAGATTCAGGTCTGCTTCCAGGTATGTCCTCTGGAGCATCCTGTTGTAGTTCCTCACCGCGTCCACTGCCTCCTGCCTTTTCCGGTTATCGCCTGGGGAGCAGCTCCCTATCTGCGCTGCCAGAATACACACGAGAAAGCAGGTCAGTATCGTTTTTCTTTCCACGCGTTCATTCCCTTTCATGATTCATTTTCTCCATCACCGTATCTCCTCTCCTAACCCCACATTATGCACACATATGATGCTTAAGAATTTATGAATTACCCCGGCTAAAAAATTCCCGTGTGCAAACCTGATATGAACCCTATGCCGAAAAAGAGAACGACCACACCGAAGAGGGAGCCCACCGCAAGCCATGCCGCCCGTTTCCCTTTCCAACCGAGCGTGACCCTGAGGTGAAGATTCAACCCATAGGTGAGCCACGAAATGAGCGACCACGTTTCAACAGGGTCCCACCCCCAATACCTTCCCCACAGGCCATGTGCCCAGATTGCGCCGCTCCCGATCATGATCGCCTCGGAGAAAAAGCCGAAGAGGATAAGCCTGAACGACAATTCATCGAGGAGTTTCAACTCGGGCAGCCGCAAGAGAACGCCCCTCGTCGCCCTTTCTTTCAGCAGGTACATCACTCCTGCGGCAAAGGCTGTCACGTACGACCCGAAGGCAGACCAGGCAAAGAGCACGTGCACATAGAGCCAGTTGCTCCGATAGGGCGGCTCGAGGGGTTGAAGCTCCGCTCCGGCCTGTATCCCGTTTCCCAGAATCAGGATCACGAGAGGAATGACCGCGACGCCAAAGGGCCTTGCCAGGGGAAACGCGTATCGCATGACGAAATAGAGGAGAACCATGAACCACGCCCCGCTCAGAGAGTTCTCATAGGTCTGCATAACCGGCATATGACCGGTCGCTGTCCATCGTATGACGATCGACCCGGTATGGAAGAAGAATCCGACCAGGGAGAAAACATAGCCCGCCTGAGGCAGTCTCTCCTTTTTGAACACAACGCCTGAGAGGAACAAGAGAAACGCCATGCTGTACATGCCGATCGCTATCCACACCGCAATTCCTTCAAGTTGGGTCACGTTACTCTCCCCCTCCGATGCCCTCGCCTATTTCTCTCACTTCTTTCTCAAGGAACGCCGGATAGTACCTGCTGTATCCCTTGAGAACAAACGTCGTTCCCGCAGGTCCTTCCCTCAATGTCATTTCCATTCTCCGTTCATTGCTCAGAAAACGGACGAGGAGTCCCGCGATGCCGATGACCATCCCCGTCACCATGACCGGGACCCCCCGCTCTCTCACAACCACAAAACTCACCCAGTGCTTCACTTCAGCGAAGGTCATCGTATATTCGCCGATCCTGATCTCTTCTCCCAATCTCACAAAAGCGTTGATCATTTCGGTGCCGTTCTCAAGCACTTTCAGAAGAATAACGGGATTCTTCATCTCCTTTGACCTGCTTCCGACACGCCCTCCCTCACGGTAAAAGTCCGGAAAGAACCGAACATACAGGGTCAGGCTCTCCTCCTCGATATTGAAATAATCACCCGATTGGGGATGTCTGAGGTTCAAAAAATAATCAAAAAAAACGCTCCCTGCTTTCTCTCCGACCATCCGCACAGAATCGCCGAATTCCTGCAAGCTGAACTGATAGCCGTCAATAGAGACCGGATTGTTCACACTGAACGGGAAATCCTTTCCCCCAATATGCATTGTCCCTCCGAAATCCACCTTGAATTTTCCTTCTGCATATACCCCGCGCAGGTCACTCACCAGAATTTCCCCATCCGGAAGCGCCGATAATGGTTTCCCTTCATGAGAGACCAACCCCTCTCTGAAAGGGATCGGTATGCCTTCAGTGATGAGGAATTCGCCCCGGAACACCGTCAGGGCGGTAACAGGAGCTGCGAGGAAGCACACCACCATCCCTGCGTGGAAAACAACCGACCCCCAGAAGCCCATGCTGCTCCCCTTCTGGGCTTCGATGAGAATTCCGCCGGCATTGTCCGAAACAGTGGTCCTCCAGCGTCTCCTTCTGAGAGAAGAGAGCAGCGTCTCCTGTAATGGTTTCATCGGGTTCCGGGAGCTGAGCTCGATGGCAAAAGAAAAGGCCCTCTCTTTTTCAAATTCAAATTCCCTTGTCTT
Source organism: bacterium (assembly GCA_050268805.1). GTDB lineage: Bacteria > Nitrospirota > Thermodesulfovibrionia > Thermodesulfovibrionales > BMS3Bbin05 > JBLNHB01. Next base: position 7,937 of record JBLNHB010000073.1, read on the forward strand.
CAACCAGAGATTGACACGGGAAATCGTACAGGTCAGGGTGGAAAGAAAGAGAAATCCAGAGAGAGCGAGAAACAGAGGATGCCTCACTATAACAGGTGTCGACATATGGATCGACAGCCAGTAGAGAAAGGGCTTTTCTCTCTCGAGAACATTCCACTGTTCCTCGGTCATCGTGAATTGATTGGGAAGGAACGATGAAAGGACGAGGACGAGAAGGAGTACGCAGAGGAGATAGACGGCAAACTTCCTCGAATTCAGCAGTTTCAGGAAAAAGCGCATGCGTCTATTTTATATATTTTCGACAAGTTTCTACACGGCCCTGCTCGGCTTGCCGGAAATAATGTGAAAGTTCCAATATCCTGTTTGAAAACCCGGGAAAATCCATGCTATAGTCTTGGCAAAACATCATTACAGGAACTGTTGGACCATGTCATTTTTAAAAAGCAGCTATCTCCATTTTTTTATTCTTGCCTTTCTTGCTTTTCTTGCCTATTCCAATACCTTCCGCGTCCCGTTTCATTTCGATGATATCCAGAACATCGTCGAGAACCAGAGGATAAGAAAAATCTCGAACATCCCTTCCTTCTTCATCGATCTCAAGGGTCCTCCCATAGCCGCACGGCCCCTCACGAGCGCCACATTCGCGCTGAACTATTCTCTGGCCGGGCTCGAACCGTTCGGATATCATCTGGTGAATCTCTTCCTTCATATCCTGAATGGAATCCTCCTCTATCTCGTGGTTGTCAGGACCGCCGAACAGATGGATTATCCTCCGGATAGTTCCGTCCGTTTCATTGCTCTCTTCTCATCGCTCCTCTTTGTGCTCCACCCGATACAGACTGAAACCCTGACCTATATCGTGAGCCGTTCGATGCTCCTCGCCGCAACGTTCTCTTTCGCCGGCATCCTGCTCTTCCTCAGAGCGGTTACCGTTCAGAAGAAACGGGGAATCTTCATTGCCCTGCTTTCTTTCACGTCCTTTCTCGGCATGGCCTCCCGGCAGGATTTTGCGATCTTCCCGATCGTGCTCATCCTCTATGATCTCTTTTTTGTATCAAAATTTGAGAAAAAACGGTTCATGCAGCACCATCAGGTTTATATCCCCGTCTTCCTTTCATACGGCTATCTCGCATTCCTCCTGACCGCTTTTGATTACGAGAAACATGCCGGATTCGGGGTTGAGGTGATCAGCCCTCTCCAATACCTTATGACCCAGTTCAGAGTCCTCTGGACGTATCTGCGGCTCCTCGTACTCCCCATCAACCAGACGATCGACTACGACTATCCGGTCGTTCGAACGCTCTTCGCACTGCCTGCCGTTCTTTCGTTCCTGGGGTATGCGGGGTTGTGGCTGGCGGGTGTCTTTCTCAGAAAGAAGACGCCTGTTGTGTCCTTCTCCATCCTCTGGTTCATGATTACGCTCGTTCCGTCCTCAAGCGTCATTCCGATTGTGGACGTCATCTTCGAGCACAGACTCTATCTTCCGTCCGCGGGGTTCTTCGTGCTCGTGGCACTGGGGTTATGGCATATCTCGCCCTATAGAAGAACATCTCAGGAACAGTAGCCTCATCTTCCGCCCCCTCTTGCCTTAAGAGGGGACTTATTCCTCCTCGCTCCTCCCCTTAAGTTACTAAGCGGATCATAAGTATGAGGACATTAAAATCGACAGAATCCCTCCTGCCCTCCCTTTTACAAAGGGAGGAATTCCCCTCTTTGAAAAAGAGGGGTGAGGGGAGATTCTTTCATTATGTCTCTTACTTGTGAACTCATTAGTAAGTTTATCGCTCCGGAAATATTTTCCCCGGATTCAGGATG
>JBLNHB010000074.1:0-5424 GCA_050268805.1 bacterium
TCCTCGGCATCAGTGTCGATGAAGGAACAAATGCGCTCCAGAAGGTCACCGAGTTTGCCGCGGTCCACCCGGTCAATTACCAGATCCTGCTCTCGGACAAGGCGACTGCCGACCAGTACGACGTTACCAACATTCCGGTCCTCTTCATTCTCGACCGCCAGCATACCATCGTGACGAAGTATCCGGGATACCGGCCGGGTATGGCGGAAGATTTAGTCAAAGATATTGAGGCGCTGCTATAACCATGTTTGAATCGCTCAGCGAAAAATTAGACTCGATCCTCTCGAAACTCAAGGGCAGAGGCTTTCTCAGGGAGGAAGACATCGATGCAGCGATGAAGGAGATCCGCCTCTCGCTCCTCGAAGCCGATGTCAATTTCAAGGTCGTCAAGAATTTCATTGAGGCCCTGAAAGCCAGGGCCGTCGGCAAAGAGGTCCTCGAGAGTCTCACCCCGGGGCAGCAGGTGGTCAAGCTCGTCAATGAAGAGCTCCGCGCTCTGCTCGGAGGCGAGAACGAAAAGATCCGGCTCTCTCCCAACCCGCCGACGGTCATCATGATGATCGGCCTCCACGGCTCGGGAAAGACCACCACATCGGCAAAGCTCGCCCGGTTCTTCAAGAAATCCGGCAGGCGCCCCCTGCTCGCCGCGGCTGACCTGCAGCGGCCGGCAGCGGTGCAGCAGCTCGTCACTCTGGGGAAACAGATCGACGTGCCGGTCTATCATTCCTTCGATCAAAAAGATCCCGTCTCCCTCGCGGCTGACTCCCTGAAACAGGCGCGGAAAGACGCCATGGACATCCTCATCATCGATACCGCGGGCAGGCTCCACATCGACGAAAATCTCATGGACGAACTGAGAAGGATCAAGCAGGCCGTTCTGCCGGCGGAAACCATCTTTGTGGCCGATGCGATGACCGGCCAGGATGCGGTCAACATCGCCCGGCAGTTCAATGAGACGATCGGCATCGAAGGGATCATCCTCACCAAAATGGACGGCGATGCTCGGGGAGGCGCCGCCCTCTCCATCAGGACCGTGACCTCCAAGCCGATCAAATTCATCGGCACCGGTGAGAAGATCGATATGCTCGAGCCCTTCTTCCCCGACCGGGTCGCATCGCGGATCCTCGGCATGGGCGACGTCCTGACCCTCATCGAGAAGGCCCAGGAGACGATCGATGCCAAAGATGCCGTGGCCATGCAGAAAAAACTCATGGAAGAGTCCTTTGATTTTGAGGATCTCCGCGACCATCTCCGGAAGCTCCGTTCCATGGGACCTCTCGAAAACCTCCTCTCAATGATCCCGGGCATGGGCAAGCTCAAGGGCGTCACCGTCGACCCCAAAGAACTGGTCAAGGTCGAGGCGATCATCAACTCCATGACCCCCTTTGAACGGCGCCATCCGAAAATTCTGGACGGAAGCAGGAAACGGCGCATCGCCCTCGGGAGCGGGACGAGTCCCGCCGAGGTGAACCGTGTCGTGAAGCAGCAGAAGGAGATGAAGCGGATGCTCAGGCAGCTCAAGGGGAAAAAGGGGCTGAACCTGTCGAACCTCTTCCCACTTTGACCCTTTACTTTATTCGCCCAATAATATTACAATTTGACTCTTTCGTTCCGGACGAAAAGGCCGGCAGTTTTCTATGTGAAAGGGGGTGAATCCTTGGTAAAAATACGGTTAACACGACTGGGGGCCCATAAGAGTCCCTTCTACCGGATCATCGTGACAGACTCGAAGGCGAGACGGGACGGACCATTCATCGAAATACTGGGCACCTATGACCCCAAAAAAGATCCTTCGGAGATAAAGCTCGACAAGGAGAAGGCGCAGACGTGGTTGCAGCGCGGAGCACAACCAACAGACTCGGTGAAGAAACTATTCCAACGGGCTGGCCTCGGTGCAGCCTAATTCCGACGGAGGTGCGTGATGAAACAGTTGGTCGAATCTATGGCGAAAGCTCTGGTCGACAGACCTGAAGAGGTGAATGTGGCCGAGGTTGACGGTGAAAGAACAACCGTATTCGAACTGCGGGTCGCACAGAGCGATCTCGGAAAAGTCATCGGGAAGCAGGGAAAAACCGCACGCGCCATGAGGACCATCCTCTCGGCAGCAGGGACGAAGATCGGCAAGCGCTGCGTTCTCGAAATCCTCGAATAGATCACTCCCTGCCGGGCCGGACCCCCTCTGCCTTTCTTTCCCGGGGGAAAGGGGAGATGTCCGGGGAATGATCATTCCACCTTCGTATGAAACCGGCCGATAGATTCATCGCGATAGGAAAAGTACTCAAGACCAGGAGGGGAGAAGGCATGCTCAAGATACTCCCTCTTACCTTTGATCCCGAACGGTTCCTCGCTCTCAGGGAGCTTTTTTTCAATCTCAAGGGGTCCCTCGTCAAAGAAACCGTCGAAGACGTCCATGTGGAATCCGGATATGTTTTCCTTCGCGTCACCGGGTACGGCACTCCGGAGAAAGCCGCATCCCTCGCCGGCTCCGAAATCAAGATACCCGAATCACTGAGCCCGGACCTCCCCGAAGGGGTGTTTTACCACTACCAGATCATCGGGCTCGAGGTCTACACGGCTACGGGTGTTTTCCTCGGGAAGGTGAGGGAGATCATCGAGACCGGCAGTAATGATGTCTATTCGGTCGTGGACAGGGAACGGGAGATCCTCGTGCCCGCCATCACAGAGGTCATCGAGACAATCGATCTCGAAAACCGCCGCATCATCATCCGCGAGATGGAGGGACTGCTCTCATGATGTTTGACGTCGTGACCATTTTCCCCTCGATCTTCGATGAGTATTTCAATCTCAGTATCATGAAACGGGCCGCGGACAAGTCCCTCGTCCGGTTCAGAGTGCACGACCTGAGGGACTTCACCCACGACCGCCACCGCAAGGTCGATGACGCTCCTTACGGCGGAGGGGCGGGAATGGTCATGAAGGCTGAACCGATCATAGAGGCGGTCGAAGAGATCAAGAAAGACGGCATGCGGCGAAAGGTGGTCCTCGTCTCTCCCCAGGGGAGGCTCTTCACCCAGACAATAGCGGAAGACTTCAGGCGGGACGGTCAGGCGCTCCTCTTCATCTGCGGCAGGTATGAAGGAATCGATGAGCGGGTGAAATCGGTCGTTGACGACGAGCTGTCGCTCGGCGACTACATCTTGACTGGCGGAGAATTGGCGGCTTTGGTTATAATAGACACCGTTGTGCGGCTCATCCCCGGCGCGCTCGGCGATGATGCTTCGGCAATCGAGGAGTCTTTTTCGTGGGGAATTCTCGATTACCCGCACTACACGAGACCGGGGACTTTCCGCGACATGGCGGTGCCCGAGGTTCTCCTTTCGGGGAACCATCGGGAGATATGGCTCTGGAGGAGGAAGCAGGCGCTCAGGAACACACTCCTCAGGAGACCCGATCTGCTCGAGAACGTTGAACTAACCGCACGGGACAGACAGATGCTGATTGAAATAAAGGAGGAACTAAATCATGAACAAGATCCAGGCAATTGAAGAATCCTTCCGGAGGGATGTTCCGGAGTTCCAGACCGGTGATACGGTCAGAGTCTACGTCAAAGTGGTTGAGGGTGACAAGGAGAGGCTCCAGCCATTTGAGGGGATCGTCATCGCACGGAAGGGCAGCGGCACCCGCGAGACCTTCACGGTGCGGAAGGTCTCCTTCGGTGTGGGCGTCGAACGTCTCTTCCCGCTCCATTCACCCGTTCTCGGCAAGATCAAAGTGATCAAGCGGGGCATTTCCCGCCGCGCAAAGCTCTATGTCCTGCGGGAGAAAAAAGGGAAGGAAGCGCGCATCAAAGAAAAAGACGTGCGGGCAAAATAGAGAATACCAGCGCATTCCGCCCGGTCCCCTGCGCCCATCCGATGGCACGGATCTACGCATTCGATGAAGCGACAAGGAAGGAAGGCTTCCCGACCCTTGCCGGGGTTGATGAGGCAGGCCGGGGGCCTCTCGCGGGCCCGGTGGTGGCCGCGGCGGTCATCCTGAAGCAGGGTGACTATATCAGAGGACTCAAGGATTCCAAGCTCCTGACTCACCGCGAGATCGAATCGCTCTTCTGGAAAATTCTGGCGCGGTCCCTGTGCTTTGGCCTCGGGATTGTCGGACCCCGGGAGATTGACCGGATGAACATCGTGAACGCTACGAAAAAGGCGATGGAGATCGCTGTTGCCGATCTCGCTCCCACTCCCGACCTGGTGCTCGTCGATTGCCTTGTCATCGAGAGCTGTTCCTTACCCCAGCGCTCCTATATCAGGGGAGAGAGCACGAGCGCTTCCATTGCAGCGGCATCGGTGATTGCCAAATACACGAGGGATTCGATCATGGACTACTACCACATACTCTACCCCCAGTACGGCTTCGACCGTCATAAGGGGTATGCCACGAGATTGCACAGAAACCGCATTCATGCCTTCGGTCCCTGTCCGATACACCGCACCTCCTACTCCCCGGTCGCCACGATACCCCTCTTCCCGGGTGATGAATAACATGGACCAGGAACGGCTGGACGAAGGGCTCGAACTCCTCTGGCTCCTCCAGGAGGATGGGAAACAGGATCTCAAGCGGTTCAAACTCTCCTCTGAAGACGAGGACATCGACACCCTTATCGAAAAAATGCTCTATGAAGATCTTGTTTTCATTGAGGGAGACGAAATCCGCCTCACCGAGAGAGGGAGGGGAAAAGCCAAGGGGCTCATCAGGAGACACCGGCTCGCGGAGCGGCTGTTCACCGATGTCTTTGACATGAAGATGGAAAAGATCCATGACGACGCCTGCAAGATGGAGCACATCCTCAGCGAAGAGCTGACGGACAGTGTCTGCACCTTTCTCGGCCATCCGCCCACCTGCCCGCACGGTAAAGCGATCCCCCGAGGAGAATGCTGCAGGAAATACCGGGTCGATGTGTTGCCGGTGGTGACGCGTCTCAATGACTTCGAGGTGGGTCAGCGGGGTAAGATCGTCTTCATCGTATCATCAGACCCCCAGCGTCTGAACCGCCTGAACTCGATCGGCATCATCGCGGGAGGTGAGATCAAACTCCTCCAGAAGAGGCCTTCCATTGTGGTCAAGATCGACGAGACGACAGTCGCGCTCGATCCCGATATCGCTAAAGAGATCCATGTAAAGCGGCTGTCCTGACCGGAAGGACGACCGTGAACGTGCTTCCCTCACCTTTCCTGCTTTGGATATCGATTCTCCCGTTGTGGGCAGTGATGATTTTGTAGCTGATCGACAGCCCGAGGCCGGTCCCTTTCTCCTGTTTCGTCGTGAAAAAGGGCTCGAAGATGCGGGGAAGCGCCTCGTCGTCGATACCGACACCGGTATCGGCTATGCGCACGAAAATCTCGTCACTCCCGGCGTCGGTCGTGACCGTGAGGGTGCCGCGCTTGCCCATCGCAGCCACCGCGTTGT
>JBLNHB010000075.1:0-7480 GCA_050268805.1 bacterium
GGCCCACGGCCGAGACATGGCAGGAAAAATCGTGGGACATCTCTTCCCTTTCTACTTTCTCTATAACCTCTGCCTCTCCGGCATCGCCCTCTTCCTCGTATTTCTCATGGGGAGAACGACAAAGTGGGCTTCAATCATAGCGATGGTCCTGCTCATCACAGCGGTTGTCATCAACATCGTTCACATTGTGTACTTTCTGCCGAAGATGGAAGACCTCAAGACAGGAATCGCGTCCTTTGAAACGACTCCCAAAGACCATCCGCTCCGTCAGCAGTTCAACAGGCTGCACGGGATATCGGCCATACTGAATCTTTCTCTCCTCGTCGAGGGCATCGCGCTCCTGGTCCTCCACTATTTCAGGAAGGCTTAGAAGGTTACGTTCTGTCGCTCCATGAGCAGCTCGCCGAGATAGGACCCGGGCTTCACCTCGGCATTGTCGATGAGCGGAAGTCCTTTCAAACCGTAGGGCTCGACACAGGAGGCGCAGACATAGAATTTCGCCCCAAAGTCCTCAGAGAGCGATTTCATCACGTCCTTGATCGGTGAAAAAGCTTTCTGCCAGGTGATCGATTCGGCAAATCCTTTTCGCGCAAGGTGCACGCCTTCATTAAGGAGAAAGAAATCGACTCTTGCATCGAAGGCGGCCATGTTCGTCGCAAGCTGGAGCGCAGCAGCGGCCCGCTCCGGCGCATCATAAGAATGGGTAATGACAAAGACAAATGCTTTGTTCTCCATCTCCAGTCCTCCTTCCATCATATGTGCAGCCCGCAGATGTTCAGGGGGAACGTGTCGTTCCCGTGAACATTCTATCCAATCCCTCTCTTGCATGTCAAAACGCTCTGGAATCGAGTGGTTAAATTGACGAAAACCGTGTATTTGATAAACCTACAACTTATCGAGTTTCCAGGCGGCTCAGTCGGCAGAGTCCCGAATGCCTTCGGGATTAACCACCCTGCACAGGACCGTTTCCCTTCCCTTGTCGTCATCTTTGCGTAAAGCTTGCATTACCAATTAACATTTTGTTTTAATATAAAACGCTTTGTTGTTATGCAATCAATTCCCGGGTAGCTCAGTCGGCAGAGCAGGTGGCTGTTAACCACCCTGTCGGGGGTTCGAGTCCCTCCCCGGGAGCCACTCTTGACAGACCGAGGTCTTCTTGCCCTATTTCGTATATATTCTGGAGAGTGAATCAACGTCCCAGTTCTATGTCGGCCATACTGATGACATTGAACGTAGACTCTCCCAGCACAACGATCCCCACTATCGAGGTTCAAAGCATAAAAAGCGCTTCAGCGGCCCTTGGCGTTGTGTCTACACCGAACTGTTCACCACCCGCTCCGCGGCGATGTCGAGAGAAAAACAGATCAAGGCAAAAAAGTCACGGGCGCACATTGAATCCCTTATCTGCAGTCGGCAGAGTCCCGAATGCCTTCGGGATTAACCTCCCCCGAATAGCGGAGGTTCTGCCCGGTCGCCATTCTCCCGCACATTCTTTATTCTTCATGCGTCTGCTCACAACTCAATAACAATTGAACGATAATTTTCAAGTTGATATTCACGCTCCTATTATTGTTCCTGACGCAGAATAATTCCGCTTGACATGGCAATGAACTGGTGATATAGTTTGCTTAGATAAAGGCATTGCAATACCCTGTTCTTTGATATGCGGTAAAACTAAGTAAATCGTAAAAAGGCACAGGTGCCGGATGCGGTGAGCACGCCCCCAGCATCGAGGAGGAAGCCTGAAGCATCTGCCGAAGTGCCAGCAAAAGAGAAGTTTACAGGCGCAAAGTGCAGGGTATTGCATAGAATCTGCGTAAGAGCCATACGGATAAAAAAGGTACGGTGCGAATGCACAAATCCTTTTCTCTGTATGGCTCTTTCATTAGGCACACAAGATTCCGCTCGCGTATCTTCGTTTGTGCTCGTCATGCAAGCCGGAGAGCACCAACAGCGCCAGAACTCCGGAACTGCACCGGAGCGGGCTTTCGCAATCTTCGACAATTATGCAGAAGAATATTGACAATTTGTCCAAAAAAGAATAGGGTAATCAATAATACAGCAGCCGAGGTCCATTCGGAGAATGGATGCGGGGGACCCACATTAGGGGCGTATTTCCAGAGATGTTCAGGAATAGGGCACTTCCAAGCCCGAGCCCGTCAGCTAACCTCGTAGGCATTTGGAAGGGCAAAAAGGCAGAAAATGAGGACCGCCTGTTGCCGGCGGTTTTTTTGTTTTCTCACTGTCCTGCCCTCCGCGAAAGGAGAAATGTCCTCCGTGAAAAATTCGGGCGACTCTCGACGAGGAGATAGTAATGAACTCGATAGATATAATTTATGACATAGCTCAGATTTTTTTTGTTCTCATTGTTGTAACGCTTCTTGTGAAGCCTTTCGGCGGATACATGAAGAAAGTATACGGGGGAGAAAGAACTCTTCTCAGCCCGGTTCTTGGGCCGCTCGAAAGGGCCCTCCATACGATTTTGGGAATCAGATATGATGCCGAGATGGACTGGAAGCACTATGCGGCTGCAATGCTCATCTTTAATGGTGTGGGTCTCGTCGCGCTCTGTTCCATCCTCATGCTGCAAGGGTTTTTGCCGCTCAACCCCGGCAGGGTTCTGGGTTTTCCATGGCACCTTGCGCTCAACACCGCGGTAAGTTTTGTCACCAACACCAACTGGCAGGCATACAGCGGGGAATCGGCTACCAGCTATTTTTCCCAGGCAATAGGCCTTGCGGTACAGAATTTTCTGTCTGCTGCCACGGGAATGTCCATTCTCATCGCCTTTATCCGCGGGCTTGCCCGCAGGACAGCAGAAACCATAGGCAATTTCTGGGTGGACCTGACCCGAAGCATCCTCTACATCTTTTTGCCGATAGCTTTCATCGCCGCGCTGGTGCTGGTATCGCAAGGCGTCATTCAGAACTTCAGCCCGTACAAAAGCATCCACCTCGTGGAGGCACCCAGTTACGAAAAGCTGAAGCTCGATAGCGACGGTAAACCAATCAGGGATGAAGAAGGGAGGCCTGTTATCGAGAGGGTGATAGTGAGCGAACAGACGTTGCCTATGGGACCGGTAGCTTCGCAGGAAGCTATCAAAGAGTTGGGAACAAACGGGGGCGGCTTTTTTAACGCCAACTCATCTCATCCCTTTGAGAACCCGACACCTTTGTCCAATGTTTTCGAAATTCTCCTGCTTCTCTCGATCCCTGCGGCCCTCACCAATACCTTTGGTCTCATGGTCGGCAGTACCCGACAGGGGTGGGCCCTCTATACCGCCATGATGCTGATCTTTGTTTTCGCACTTGCAGGACTATACTGGGCTGAATACCATGGCAATCCGCTGATACAAAAGTTGGGCGTCCATGGTTTTAATATGGAAGGTAAAGAGGTACGCTTCGGTCTCGGAGGCTCGGTATTGTTCAGCTCGGCAACAACCGCCACTTCTTGTGGGGCGGTAAACAATATGCATGACTCTTTAACCTCCCTCGGCGGAATGGTCCCAATGGTACTTATCTTATTAAGCGAGGTGGTCTTCGGCGGCGTCGGCTCCGGTCTCTACACCATTCTGGCTTTTGTGGTAATCGCTGTGTTTTCCGCCGGACTTATGATCGGCCGGACGCCGGAGTACCTCGGAAAGAAGATCGAAGTTACCGAAATGTGGATGTCCGTAATTACGGTTCTCACCGCCGGGGTGGTTATCCTCCTGTTTGTCGCTATAGCGCTGATCACCCCCTCAGCGGTAAATTCTATGGCCAACCCCGGGGCCCACGGCCTGAGCGAGGTGCTCTATGCCTTTGCCTCCATGGCCAACAACAATGGCAGCGCCTTCGCCGGTCTGAGTGCAAATACCGTGTTCTATGACATGATGGGGTCCCTTGCAATGCTCCTGGGAAGATTTGCTCCCGCTATTGCGATTCTTGCCATGGCAGGCTCGATGGTCAAGAAGAAGTACATTCCTCCCAGTGTTGGCACGCTCCCGACAGATCAGCTTCCCTTCATATTCTGGCTCGTGTCGGTGATCATCATTGTCGGGGCCCTGACCTTCTTCCCGGCACTTGCCCTGGGGCCGATTGTCGAGCATATGATCATGCTCAGAGGTGTTTAGTCGTGGCGAAACCTGTCGAGAAAAGAAAAGGGATCTTTGATCGCGGGCTGCTGAAAAGAGCCATCATGGATTCACTCAAGAAGCTCGATCCCCGCGCTCTCTGGCGAAATCCGGTCATGCTGTCGGTCGAGATAGGGAGTATTATCACCACAGTCAATTTCTTAATAAATCTTATTACCGGAAAAGGAGAACCCGCCTGGTTCACCGGAATCGTTTCGGCCTGGCTCTGGCTGACCGTTCTCTTCGCCACTTTTGCAGAGTCTCTGGCAGAAGGAAGGGGCAAAGCACGCGCCGAATCCATGAAAAAGACCCGTAAGGAGATCATGGCGAAAAAGCTAAAAAAACCCGAGCTCGGCGGTGAATACGAACTTGTTCCCTCCACACAACTCCGCAAGGGCGATATCATACTGGTGGAGGCAAATGATCTGATCGCCGGCGACGGTGAAGTAGTAGCGGGTGCGGCACTCGTGAACGAAGCGGCTGTCACGGGTGAATCCGCGCCGGTCGTCAGGGAGTCGGGAGGGGACCGGAGCGCGGTGACCGGCGGCACCAAGGTGATATCCAACAGCATAGTCGTGCGGATAACCGCAAATCCAGGCGAGACCTTCCTGGATCGTATGATCGCTATGGTGGAAGGAGCGAAACGCCGAAAAACTCCCAACGAGATCGCCCTGGAGGTTCTCCTGGTTGCCCTGACAGTTGTCTTCTTTCTCGTCGTTGTCAATCTCAGCCCCCTTTCCCTGTACAGCGTGAAAGCGATGGGCCAGGGACAGCCGGTTACGCTTGTGGTGCTGGTTGCACTCTTTGTCTGTCTCATACCCACAACAATCGCGGCTCTCCTGCCTGCCATAGGCATTGCAGGAATGGACCGCCTGTTCCGGAAAAATGTTATAGCCCTTTCCGGACGGGCGATTGAGGCTGCGGGAGATGTGAATGTGCTCCTCCTGGACAAGACAGGAACCATTACACTGGGTAACCGGCAGGCAGTGGCTTTCATCCCGGTAGCAGGCCATTCCGAAAGAGAGCTGGCCGAGGCGGCACTGATGGCTTCCCTCACCGATGAAACGCCTGAGGGGAGGAGCATTGTGGTTCTCGCCAAACAGAAATATGATCTCCGCATGCGGAAGCTGCCGCAGAGTGCCGAGTCTATCCCCTTCAGCGCAGAAACGAGGATAAGCGGAGTGAACATGGAAGGGCATGCATACCGGAAGGGAGCGGGAGACTCAATAGAACGTGTTGTCCGGAACATGGGAGGAACAATTCCCCGGGAGTTGGAAAACCTCATCACCGGTATCGCCAAATCCGGGGGCACTCCGCTGGTTGTCAGCCGCAATGCTGAAGTTCTGGGAGTCATAAATCTGAAAGATATCCTCAAGGGAGGGATACAGGAGCGCTTTCTGCAGTTGCGCAGGATGGGAATCAAGACCGTCATGATAACCGGCGACAACCCACTCACTGCTGCCGCCATTGCAGCAGAAGCCCGTGTAGATGACTTCCTGGCCCAGGCAAAGCCCGAAGACAAGCTCAGGCTCATCCGCGAAAACCAGCAGCAAGGGTATATGGTGGCGATGACCGGCGACGGCACTAATGACGCCCCTGCCCTTGCCCAGGCAGACGTGGCAGTGGCGATGAATACGGGCACGCAGCCTGCGCGGGAAGCCGCCAATATCATAGATCTCGAGAGCAATCCTACCAAGCTGCTGGATATCGTCGAGATCGGCAAACAGATCCTCATGACGCGGGGGACTCTTACTACCTTCAGCATTGCGAACGATGTGGCAAAATACTTTGCCATCATTCCCGCCGCCTTTGCTCCCATTTACCCGCAGCTCGGAATCCTCAATGTCATGCATCTCGCAAACCCCTTCAGTGCGATCCTTTCTGCTGTTATTTTTAACGCGATCATTATCCCGCTGCTGATTCCCCTCGCACTGAAGGGGACCCGTTACCGGCCGATGCCAGCGGAAAGGCTGCTGGTCTACAACCTGTTTCTGTATGGGATGGGAGGGCTTTTAGCCCCCTTTGTCGGCATCAAGGTGATCGACCTTCTTATAAATGTTTTCATTTGATTGAGGAGATGACGATGAAAGAGATAAAAACAGCTTTTCTCCTTTTCGTCACGCTGGCGTTCGTGACGGGCGTTGTTTACCCGACTGCGGTAACAGTTCTTGCCCAAGCTATTTTCCCGGAACAAGCAGCCGGGAGTCTGATTCACAGTGCCGAAGATGCGCTGATCGGATCGTCTCTGATCGGCCAGCATTTCTCCGATCCGAAATACTTCTGGCCGCGGCCTTCTGCATCAGGGGATTTCCCGTACAATGCCCTGGCATCGGGCGGGTCCAATCTTGGCCCCACCAATGAGGTTCTCATCGAGCAAATTGCTGAAAGGGTGAGATCCCTCAGGAAATCAGGTATCCACGGGTCGCTGCCAACAGACCTCGTGATGGCATCCGGGAGCGGACTCGATCCGCATATAAGCCCGGCAGCGGCCCTCATCCAGATACCCCGAATTGTTAAGGCAAGGAACATCTCCGAGACAGAGCTTCAGAGGCTTGTGCGGGAGCATATCAAGGCCAGGCAGTTCGGGTTTTTGGGAGCCGAGAGGGTAAACGTGCTTGAATTGAACCTTGCTCTTGATAAGATTAGGATATTGAAGCCATGAATGAAAAAGAATATCAGAGACCTTCCCCGGAAGCGCTTCTTGAGCTTGCCAAAGCCGAGGAGAAGAAAAACCGGGGAAAGCTGACCATCTATTTCGGCGCAGCTCCTGGCGTGGGGAAAACCTATACCATGCTCCTTGACGCGCATCAGCAAAAACAGGAGGGATCCGATGTGGTGGTCGGTTATGTCGAAACCCACGGCAGGCCTGAGACCGATGCGTTGTTGGAAGGGATAGAAATCCTTCCGCCGCTCATCGTCAAATACAAGGGGATGCTGCTCAAAGAAGTCGACCTGGCAAAGGTCCTTGCGAGGAAACCGAACCTGGTCCTTGTCGACGAACTCGCCCATACCGACGCCCCGGGACTGCGCAATGCGAAGAGATATCAGGACATAGAAGAGATACTGAATGCAGGCATAGATGTATATACGACCATGAATGTACAGCATATTGAGAGCCTCAATGATATCATTCATCAGATCACTGACATCCGGGTTCACGAGACGGTGCCTGATACGGCATTTGAGGCGGCAGATGAGATCAAGCTTGTCGATCTGCCGCCTGAAGAACTATTGAAAAGGCTCCATGAGGGAAAAGTCTATGTGAAAGACATGGCGAGAAGTGCGGTGAAAAAGTTTTTCCGTCCGGGAAACCTTCTGGCGCTTCGTCAATTGGCACTTCGGACCGTAGCAGGCAGCGTGGACGAGAAG
>JBLNHB010000076.1:0-9017 GCA_050268805.1 bacterium
CTCTTCGGAATGTGTTATGCTGCTTTACGCCATAGGGAATCCATGTGGGAAGAAAAGATGGCCGAGCAGAAGAAGGAGGAAAAGAAATAATGAACAACAGCGGAACTATTGAAAGGGCTGATAACTTCCGTTCATGGTTCATGGACAAACTGCTCATGGGCATGAGCTGGCCCGAGTACATCAGGAAATCCCTGACGCCGTTCAACATCGTCGCGGCCATCATCCTGAGCATCGGGATCCCTCTGCTGGTCCTGCGGTTCGTCAATGGACTCTACTTCGTCACCCACGCCTCGGACGATTACCCCTGGGGATTGTACCTCGGCTGGGGTCTCTTCGGGGGCGTTCCTCTTTCGGCAACCGGTTTCGTCATGGCGACTGCATACTATATCTTCGGCTTTAAGAGGTATAAGCCGCTCGTACGGCTCGGCGTTCTGACCGGGTTCCTCGGCTACCTCTTCGCCGTTATCTACCTGCTCGTCGACCTCGGCAGGCCATGGCGCATCTACTATCCGATGATCATCGGTTTCGGGACCGCCTCGGTCCTTTTCCTCGTGGCATGGCATGTGGCAACCTACCTGACTGTCCAGCTCCTGGAATTCAGCCCGGCCATTCTCGAGTGGCTGAAATCGCGGCGGGTCCGCAAATGGGCGCTCATGATCACCATCGGCATGACGATTGCCGGCATCATCCTCTCCACGCTCCACCAGTCCGCACTCGGAGCAATGTACCTCCTCGCTCCCGGCAAACTCCATCCCCTCTGGTTCAGCTCCTTCATCTGGATATTCTTCCTCTGCTCGGCCGTCTATGCCGCCCTGTGCATGGTAATCGTCGTGAGCACGCTCGCGGCAAAGTTTCTCAGGGAGAGGGCGGACAGCGGCTTTCTCGAGAATCTCGACGGCCTGACCCTTGGCCTTGGGAAGGGCGCCGCAGTCGGCATGTTCGTCTATTTCGCGTTGAAAGTGATCGGGATCGCCCACGACGACAACTGGGCGCTCCTCGGTACCCCGTACGGCTACTGGTTCCTCGTCGAACTCCTTGGCTTCGTGCTCCTGCCTGCGCTCCTGTTCACCTTTGGGGTTAAGGCGAACAGTGTCGGCATGGTACGCTTTGCGGCCTTCTTCGGAGTGGCAGGGATCATCATGAACAGGATCAACGTCTCGATCATAGCGCTCAACTGGAACCTCCCGAACCACCTGCACCATATCATTCCTCCGTTCAAAGAGGCGATGGTGGTTCTGGCGATCTTCACGATCCATATCCTGGTATTCCGCTGGATCCTCAACAGGATGCCGGTCCTCCGGGGAGATCCGGACTATACGGATACCCATTAACCGAGAAAGCGGCGTGCGAGGAATGCAATCGAGATCTTCATGAGGATGCACGGGGGAGAACCAGGAGTCCTGCTTCTCCCCGTGCAGATCCTCCTGCCCGATGTCATGCGATGGGAGAGCCGATGAAACGATGGAGGAACATAGCCTGGATCTGTCTCGCCGTGCTCTGCAGTGCAGCCATAGTGACATCATCAGTATACGGTGAGGTCCCTGACGAGAACCGTGCCTGCCTGCAGTGCCACAGCAAGAGGGGGATCATCAAGAAATTCGAAAACAACGAATCGATCAGCGTCTTCATCAATCCCGCCGGATTTTCCTCCTCTGTCCATGCGTTCCTCAAGTGCTCTCACTGTCATACCGAATTTTCCGCAGAAAACCATCCGACGCGGGAATTCAAGAGCAAGGAACACTACGAGGTGCGGTCCGCCCGGACGTGCAGGCGCTGCCATACCGACGACCAGCTCATGCAAAAAGCTGTTCATGGGCGAATCCTGTCGGGAGAGGAGAAGACCCCCCGCTGCGCTCACTGCCACGACTCCCATTATGTCCAGAAGGCATCACAGGGGAAGGGCTTTACCAGTGAAGAGCACTTCTGCCTGAAATGCCATGAACGCGACATGGTCCTTCGTTTCCAGAACGGCGAGACCGTCTCGCTGCGGGTAGACCCCTCGCTCCTGAAGGCATCCATGCACAGCAATATAAG
Organism: bacterium; assembly: GCA_050268805.1. Lineage (GTDB taxonomy): Bacteria > Nitrospirota > Thermodesulfovibrionia > Thermodesulfovibrionales > BMS3Bbin05 > JBLNHB01. The sequence continues at coordinate 2,035 of JBLNHB010000076.1, forward strand.
CTGCTCGGACTGCCATTTCGGGTTCTCGTCCGACGAACATCCCCAGAGGACATTCAGGACCAAACGGGACTTCGTCATCGCCTCTTCGGAAACGTGCAGGCGTTGCCATTTCGACAAGTATACCAAGACCATGGAAGGCATCCATTACTCCATGCTCAGCCAGGGAAATCTCAATGCCCCGGTATGCACCGACTGTCACGGCGGACATGCGATCCCGCATATGGTCAAGGAGAAGACCTTTATCGCAAAGCGGTGCCAGCGGTGCCATGCAGAAGTTTACGAGACGTATGCCAAGAGCGTTCACGGGAATGCCTTATTCAATGAACAGAACCAGGATGTGCCCATTTGCATCGACTGCCACACGGCGCACAATATCGAGAACCCCTTCGGCCTCGATTACCGGGAAAAGATACCCGAAATGTGCGGCAACTGCCACGCGAACAAAGTGATCGCAAAGAGGTACGGCCTCTCGACGGATGTCACCGCTACGTACCTGTCGGATTTCCACGGCGTCACGCTGAAGTTCTACAAGATGCAGAAAGAGGTCCTCTCGGCGCCGGTAAAACCGATCGCGGTCTGTACGGACTGCCACGGGACGCATGACATTCAAAGCATGGTCGGCACCCCTGCGGCACTGGTGAAGGCGAACCTGGCCAAGAAATGCCGGAAGTGCCATGAGCGCGCACCCGAAGATTTCCCCGCTGCCTGGCTCTCGCATTATGAAGCGAGTTTCATCAAATCCCCGCTCGTGTTCATTATCAAGATCGCCTTCAAGATTTTTATCCCGATCATGCTCGCGGGTTTGGTCCTCCAGATTTTATTGCATGTCTGGCGGTATGCGGTGAACAGGTAAAAGGAGGGATGCGCCATGGCTGAAGAGACGACACAGGGCAAGAGAATCCGGAGGTTCAGTACCGGACGCATTGTCGAACATCTGGCGCACATGCTCCTCTTCACCATCCTCGTAGCAACAGGCCTGTCGCAGAAGTTTTACGCCCTCGACGTCTCCCAGTGGTTTATTCTCCGCATGGGAGGGATCGACACGGTGAGGTTCCTCCATCACATCTCCGGCTTTGCCTTCACCGCCACGACGGTCCTGCATATCGGGACCGGGATCGTGGGACTGGCCGTTCGCCGGTGGGCTCCCTCCATGGTCATAACGAGAAAAGATTTCACGGACGCAATCCACAATATCCGGTACTATCTGGGCATGCACAACCAGCCGGCACCCTGCGGACGGTTTACCTACAAGCAGAAATTCGAATACTGGAGCGTCCTCTTAGGGGCGCTGCTCATGATTGTCTCCGGCTTTGTCCTGCTCTTCCCGATACTGACTGCCCGGCTCTTCCCGGGAGAGATTGTTCCTGCCTCGAAAGTACTGCATTCGAATGAGGCGCTGCTCGTGCTCCTCATCATTGCCGTCTGGCATATCTACAATTCCATATTCAGCCCGGATGTCTTCCCCCTCGATACGAGTATTTTCACGGGTTCCATCTCACGGGAGAGGATGGCCCGCGAACATCCCCTCGAGTTGAAAGCATTGGAGTCGGAAGCCGGGATGCCGGAGAGCCGCCAGGGTCTCGAGAATCCCTCTCCGTGATGACTCCCTGCTAACCGGTCCTTCCCTCTGAAATTCCCTCCGGATGTTTCTCACTTTTTCCCCGGTGATTCGTTTATAATTTTTGTATGGCGGAGAAAGGTGGCGCATTACAGAAACACATCGCCTTTGCCGTCCTGTTCGGCATGAGCATCGTCCTGTTCAGTTTCGGCGGGATCAGTTACTATTTCGTATCAAAAAACATCGACCACCTGCTCGCGAACAAGCTCGTCCTAGCGCGGTTGCTCAGTCACAATGTGGACGACATCATCCAGGACAATATCAACAGGCTCTACGACATATCCCTCTCGGGGAGCGTCGATCTCGCCGACAACGACTTTGGCCCCGAGTTAAGAGCGCTCCGGAAGGCATACCAGTATTCGATCTTCACCAACGGGATTTTCCTCCTCGACAAGGGAGGAAACATGGTCCTCAGATATCCGGAAAAAATCATGGATGCGCCGGTCAACGTGCTGAGCATCGAGCCGGTGAGCAGGATGGTCGCCCTCGGCAAGCCGGTGGTATCCAACGTCTATACGGTCGAGCCGACGAAGCGGAGGGTCCTCTTCCTCCTCGTCCCCCTGAAGGACAAGACCGACAAACATGTCGGCATTGCGGGCGGTGAGATCGATCCCACCAACCCTGTTCTCTCCCATATGCTCAGGCTGAGCACTCTCGGACAGAACACCTACATCGATATTATGGACTCAAACGGGATGGTCCTGGCATCATCCGATCCTTCCCGGGTCCTCACGTACTGCAATCATGACGACTTTTTCTTCAAGGTCATCAATGAAAAGAAGGAACGAGTCACTACCTGCCATGAGTGCCATCCGGGGAAGCTGGAAAAGAAAAGACTCACGAACATGCTCACGGTCGTCCCCCTCACCATGGCGCCCTGGGGGATTTCGGTCGTCCAGCCCGAACACGACGTCTTTGCGCCGGTACAGCAGCTCAAGAAGACCTTCCTTATCTTTTTTGCCGCCTCGCTCGGCATCTCCCTGCTGATCGCCCTCGGCATGAGCAGGAGCATCATCAAACCGGTGCATGAACTGATCGATGCCACCAAACAGATTGCGGAAGGGGACCTCTCCCACGTAATCAGATTCGGCGGGGTTGACGAGATCGGGATGCTCAGCAGCAGTTTTGAGGTCATGCGGTTGCGGCTGTCGGACTCACTCGAGGCTCTTCAGCGATATAACGTTGAACTTGAGCTCCGGGTCAGGGAAAGAACACACGAAATCAAGCTCAGCCGGAAGCGGGTCGAGAACCTCCTGAAGGAGGTCATCACGGCCCAGGAAGACGAGCGGAAGAGAATCGCCCGGGAGCTCCACGACGATACCCTGCAGGACCTCTCGGCCATCCTCATGCGGGTCGATATGTGCAAGCTCTTTCCCGACAAGATCACGCCCGATAAGATCGAGGAGGTCCGCTCCATCGTCCTGAAAACGCTGGAGGATGTCCTCGCCGTCATCAGAAACCTCCGGCCTTCCCTACTCGACGACCTGGGGCTTGAGGCCGCGACGCTGTCGCTCATCGATATCCATCTCATTCAGAAGGGCATTAAATGCTTTTTCACGACGAGCGGGAATATCGACCGGCAGTTGAGTCCCGAGGTCGAAATCACGCTCTTCAGGATCATCCAGGAGGCGATAGCGAATATCGCGAAACACGCAGAGGCGAAAAACGTCTTCTTTACGCTCAACCGGCATCAAACCGGGATCGCCGTCGATATCGAAGATGACGGGAAAGGCTTTGATCTCCGGGAGTATTCCGAGCGTGAAGTCCAGCTTTCAAAGAGCGGGACAGGACTGGGTCTCCTGGGGATTCAGGAACGCGCCTCACTCATCGACGGCAGCGTCGAGATTTTCTCTGAGCCCGGTGCCGGCACCCGGATATCGCTCAGAATTCCCATCAAGAACGAAGGAGGAGCAATTGGCGAAGATACGAGTATTGATAGCCGATGACCATGCCCTGGTGCGGGAAGGGATTGCGGCCTTTCTCAAGCTCTGCGATGATATCGAGGTCATCGCAGAAGCATCCGACGGCATCGAGACCCTGCAGAAGGCAAAGAAGTTCAGGCCTGATATCATCCTCATGGATGTCAACATGCCGAAGCTGGGAGGCCTCGAAGCGACGCTTGAGATAAAGAAGACCAATCCCGAAATCAAGATCCTCGTTCTCACCCAGTACGAGGACAAGGAATACATCTCGCGATTCCTCAAGGCCGGGGTTTCCGGATACCTCTTGAAAAAGGCTGTCGGCAGCGACCTCATCACCGCTCTGCGGTCGGTCAGCAGGGGCGAGGTCTACCTGCATCCCTCGATCACGTCGGGGATCGTTGCAGGGTATCTGGATATCGAAAAGAAGCCCGAGACCGAAACCCTCTACGAAAAACTCACCGACCGGGAGAAACAGGTCCTGAAGCTCATTGCGGAAGGATACACGCATAAGGAGGCCGCAGACATGCTCAACATCAGCATCAAGACGGTCATCGCCCACCAGACCAACATCTCCGAAAAGCTCGGCATCCATACCAGGGCAGGCCTGATCAAGTTCGCCATCCAGAAGGGCATCATAAAACTGGAACAGTGAAAGGTCCGGACCGATATGAAGAAGATTGCAGCGCACCTTCTCTTGACTTTCAATTATTTTTGCGATATGGTTATGCCATCAGAGCAGCGAACGGGCCGTCAGGAACGGTGCCTGCGCCAAGCGATGCAATCATCAAATCAAAGGCATACCACGTGAGACGATGGTCTTTCTTTGTCCCCCTTTTGAGTTTCATGATACTATCGGAGGCGAACATCGCTGTCGCACACAGCGGCGCCGCAACGAGCGCGGACGTCTCGCTGGATGAAAAGCTCGGTCAGTCCCTTCCGACCGATATCGCGTTTACCGACGAGTCCGGCAAGAAGATACATCTCAGAAAATTCATCGACAAGCCCACGATCATCGCTCCGGTATATCTGAGCTGCATGCACGTCTGCCCCGTGCTCCTCAACGGCCTCGCCGACGTGCTTGGTAAGATGGCTTTGGTAAAGCCCGGGAAAGACTACGAGGTGCTCGCGATCAGCTTCGATGAAAAGGATACACCGGAAATGGCCGCCGATAAGAAGATGAATTACCTCAAGGCCGTCGGGAAGCCCTTTCCTCCGGAATCATGGAAATTCCTGACCGGCGATGGGGAAAATATTAAAAAGTTCACTCAGTCCATCGGCTTTACCTTTCAGAGAGACGGCGAGGACTTTTCTCACCCCCTGGCCCTTATTATCGTGGCCTCCGACGGCAAGATCATCCGGTACCTCTACGGCACGCAGTTTCTCCCGTTCGAGGTCACCATGGCGCTCACCGAGGCTGCTGAAGGCAGGGTCGGTTCAACGACCCGGAAAGTGCTCCAGTACTGCTTCAGTTATGACGCCCTGAAGAAATCCTACGTCTTCAACATCCTGAAGGTGACCGGGACCGTGATGGTCCTGTTCGTTGCGGCGTTCTTCGCATATCTCATGATCTCCTCGAAGAGAAAACGCGGAGCATCATAAAGACGAGAATACGATGGAAATAAGCTTCTACCATGCTGAACGCACCTACCCGGGCATCTTCGGCTGGCTGTTCACGACCGATCACAAGCGGATAGGCCTTCTGTATCTCATCTCGACGCTCTCTTTTTTCTTTGTGGGGGTGTGCCTCGGCCTTGCCATGCGGCTCGAGCTCATCCGCTCGGGCATGCACTTCTTCAGCGCCCAGACCTACAACGCACTGTTCACTCTCCACGGGGTGATCATGATCTTCCTCTTCATCATTCCCGGCATCCCCGCGTCACTCGGTAACTTCATCATGCCGCTCCAGGTCGGCGCGCGCGACGTAGCGTTCCCGAAGATCAACATCCTCTCATGGTGGCTGTTCATCATGGGCGGGGCATGTGCCGTCACGTCCCTCTTTACCCGGGGCGGCCCCCCGGACACGGGCTGGACCTTCTATGTGCCCTACAGCATCCGGACGGGGACGAATATTTCGCTGGCTGTTTTCGGCGTGTTCCTGATCGGACTCTCGTCTACGCTCACAGGAATGAACTTCCTCACCACAATCCACCGGCTGCGGGCGCCCGGCATGACGTGGAAACGCATGTCCCTTTTCACGTGGTCGATTTACGCCACCTCCTGGGTCCAGCTCCTCGCGACCCCGGTCATCGCCATTACTCTTTTGCTCATCATTGTCGAGCGGTTCTTCGGCGTAGGCTTCTTCGATCCGGCCAAGGGAGGTGACCCCATCCTCTTCGAGCACATGTTCTGGATCTATTCGCACCCGGCGGTCTACATCATGATCCTTCCGGCCATGGGAACGGTCACCGACATCATCCCGGTGTTTGCCCGCAGGAATATTTTCGGGTACACGGCGATCGCCGCGTCGAGTCTGGCCATCGCCTTCGTCGGCTATCTCGTCTGGGGCCACCACATGTTCACGAGCGGGATGAGCGACACGGCCCGGGTCATCTTCTCGCTCCTCACCTTTCTCGTTGCCGTGCCGAGCGGGGTCAAGGTCTTCAACTGGATCGCGAGCCTCTACAAGGGTTCGATTACCGTGGATGCGCCGCTTCTCTACACGCTAAGCTTCATCTTTCTTTTCTCCATCGGCGGACTGACCGGTCTCGTGCAGGGCGCGCTCGCCACCAATCTGCATGTCCACGGGACGTACTTCATCGTTGCGCACTTTCATTACGTGATGTTCGGCGGCGCTGCCATGGGCTTCTTTGCCGGGCTCCATTACTGGTATCCCAAGATGTTCGGGAGGATGTACGAGGAGCACCTGGCAAAGCTCGCCTGGGTCATCCTCTTCATCGGGTTCAACATGCTCTATTTCTCCATGTTCGTCCTCGGATGGGAAGGGATGCCGCGGCGCTACTACGACTATCTCCCTGAGTTCAACGGACCGAATCTTGTATCGACCATCGGGTCATGGATACTTGCCATGGGCCTGCTCATCATGTTCTATAATCTGATTCATTCGCTCTGGGCAGGCCAGAAAGCGGCCGGCAACCCTTGGGGAGCGGCCACACTCGAGTGGCAAACGTCCTCTCCGCCTCCGCTGGAGAACTTTGAAACGATCCCCACGGTCGCCAGAGGACCGTATGAGTTTCGATGAACCAAGCTCAACGTTCGGGTTGGCCTTTGAACGTGCCATTTGATTTGATCTTTGGATTGTAATATTTGAGTTTTGAGTGAATTTTATGGACCAGACTGCACCCATAGAGTATCGCGACTACATCGGCGCCAAGCTCGGCATGTGGCTCTTCCTGTTTACGGAGATCCTCCTGTTCGGCGGCATGTTCCTGGTCTATGCCGTCTATCGTGCGGTCCATACGGCCGACTTTCACACAGCTGCGGCG
>JBLNHB010000077.1:0-6405 GCA_050268805.1 bacterium
CGAAGCACATCGGCCGGATGGGTTTCACCGGTGATGAATACAAGGGACATCCGTACCGTGAATTTCATTCTCCCGAGGAGACGGAGGCGTTCATCGAGCAGGTCACGCGGGTATTCGAGACGGCTGCCCCCGTGTACCACGAGCACCGGAGCGGACGTGACGGTGGATATTTTCTCCGCACTCTCAGTCCGATTAAGGGAGGCGGCGGTGAGACAACGGCTGTCAGCATTGTCTCGAAGAACATCACCCGCCGCAAGAAAATGGAAGAGGAGCGGGAGAGGCTCATCGAGAAGCTGCAGGACGCCCTGGCGAAGATCAAGACCCTGAAAGGGCTCATCCCGATCTGCGCCTGGTGCAAGAAGGTCCGCACTGACGAAGGATACTGGAGCGAGCTCGAGACCTATATCAGGGAACATTCGGACGCCGATTTTACCCATGGCATCTGTCAGGACTGTCTGAAGAAACTCGTCGAGGACGATGAGAGGAAAGGGAGACCGGGACAGGAGTGAATTCTTGATACGGAAGAAAAGACCCACGAGAATTATTAAGCGTCTTGAGACCGAGTTTTCATCTGCGGGGTGTATAACCTACCGGGGAATATCGAGCAACATATCCGGGAGGGGGATCTTTGTACGGACATCCAGGCCATTTGCTCCGGATGCTCCTGTCGACCTGACCATTCGCCTGCCTGACCATAGCCTCGCGAAACTGAAAGGCAAAGTCCGATGGGCGACAAGAGGAGGCCGACAATCCGAGAAAAACGGGATGGGGATCGAGATCATCGAACGGGATCAAAATTTTGTCGATTTCGTCAACACCCTGCTGCAGCCGGGAGAGCAGATACAATACGAAGAGAACAAAAATGCAGAATCCGAGCCCCCCGCTTGCGAAAAAAATAAGCAGGGAGAAGAGGACGCAGAAATCGATACGATCGTTGACTCCCTGTTTCCCAAACGCCGCAGGAAATAGCCGTTGAAACAAATTCCTCTTTTCTGCTTAACTTGTCGTCTTAGAGCTCCGAAAAATACACTAAATAAGAAACCAACTAAGGAGGATCTGATGAGCAGACGGCCTCACCGCAACCATTTCACCCTTGGTGCAGAAACATGGAAAGCCGGGGCTTGATGCCCCGGCTTATCGAGACATTCCCATTACGCGGCCCGTCTCTCCCTCCAGCCAACCCTTCTCGCCCACTCGTCAAGTTTGGTAAGCTTGAACCCATACTTCTTCTCGAGCCCGGCGATATCGGCGTTGTAGCCGACGCGGTCGAACCACTCGAGCATGATCGCGTAGTCGCTGCTCCACTTGCGGACATCGTCCTTCGGCACCTCCACAAACTCGATCTTCCTGTTCATGGCACGGCTCAGGATTCCGGCCGCTTCGGGCATGGTGCGCTCATCGCCTGCGATGTCGAGCTCAACTCCTTTCATCTCCTCGTAATGCTCGAACGCGAGGAGCCCGAATCTCCCGATGTCATCGACAGCGATCATCTGGAGCACCGTCTCCGGTTTTATCCCGATCAGGAGTTTTCCCTCGATCATTCCCGGAAGGAACCAAGGAGAAACGAAATTCTCCATGAAAAAAGCGGGGCGCAGCACCGTATAAGAAGGGAACTTAAGGGAACGCACCGCCTCCTCGATTCGCCACTTGTTGTCGAAGTGGGGGATACCGGTGCTCCGGTGCGCCGAGCCTACGGATGAGTAGACGAAATGGCCTACGCCCTTTTCCCGGGCGAGCTTGGCGAAGCGCTTCCCCTGTTCCTCCTCCCTTTCCACACCCGCCTCCCAGGTGTTCTGTACCGAGTACACTCCCCAGATTCCCTCGAGCGCCTTCTCCAGGGATTTCGGGTCATCGAAGTCGGCCTTGATCACTGTCGCGCCGAGATTATTCAGTGCAAGAGCCCTATCGCTCTTCGGATTCCGCGTCATGGCTCTCACCTTATATCCGCGATCAAGAAGGTGACGGGCTACTGCGCCTCCCTGTCTTCCCGTCGCGCCCGTAACCAGGATTATGTCTTTTGCCTTGTTCATCACTGATCCTCCTTTTTCCGGTTCAGATGAGCCTTCTGCCGTCCTCCGGCGGTAGAAGATAACAGCGCTTCCTGCCGGAGGTTCCCTATATGATTATTTTAAAACATTGAAGACTGAACGGAGGAATAGTGAAAAGTGGAAAACAGCGGAAACCAAGCGCCTATTCGCGCTCTGCTGAGGGCTGGAAAGCAGAGATCCAAAAAGAGCAAGAGAATTTTCGTAACGATATTTTATTATAAAACAGACAGTGAGAGAGTCCCGACAAAGCCAAACCCTTTGCGAGGAGGGGGCGGAAAGCGGCGGGTCTTTGAGGAAAGATGGCCGAGCTGCCGAAGGACAAAGGGGTGGCCCGGCTTTTGTTATGGGCTATGTCTAAGGAATCAGAAAGGAGGAAACCATGATGATGAAACATGTTGTCCATAAGAAATCGGCTTCTGCCCTTCTTTTCGGCGGACTGGTTGGCGCCGGTGTCGCTCTGATGACGGCTCCGATGTCCGGAAAGGAGACGAGGAGGAGGATCAGCGGGTTCGCGGAAGACATCAGGGAAAGGGCAGAGTGCTATGCCGGTCTGACAAAAAGAAAAGTGACATCTGCCGTCGAAAAAGGAAGGGAGTTTTTCCAGGAGAAGAAATCGGTTATCCTGAAAGCGATTGAAGCCGGCAAGGAGGCATTCAATAAAGAGAAGGAAAGGTTCGCGAAGGAACATAAGAAAGTGGAAAGTTAAAGATTTGAAGCGCAAACTGCAAGAATTGATAGTGAGAAAGGCAGATGCGGGCACATCTTCAGTGAGAAAGCCCGCTTCTGCCCGTGGGTGAGATGACAATGAAGAAACTGCTGAACCAGGCCTATTGATCGAGGTCCTTCAGACTTTTCTGAGGGTCCGGATGCTCTCTGAGACTTTTTATCTTCGGGAAATCCTGCTGAGCAACATGCGGAGAGAGGAGAAATTTCCTCTGAAAAGAACCGACCTCGTCGATGAAATCTTCCTTGTCGATGTTTACAACGGCTGTCCGGGAATCCAGCAGAAGCTGCAATCCGCTTTCGAGAAGTTTTGAAGTGCCTCCGAACTCCTCTTTCCCGTATTTATCGAGTGCGGCAGCAATCTTGATCATTCCCTGAAGGAAAAACCGTTCCGGCGATTTCTCCATATTGATCCAGAGGCATTCCCATGCCTCATGGGCCTCATGGTATCTGCCCTCGTTGAAGAACTTAATGCCTTTTTCGATCAGCGCCCGTTTCATCTTCCCTTTAAGAGAGCAAAAGCAGGTGAGAATGCAGACTTCACTAACAGTTCATGGACTATGGAACTTCTTGCCAAGAAACCGATCGTGCACCATGGTCAGATCCAGGAGAAGACCTGGAGGTTTCGGAAGTTTCGGAGGCGCAGGAAAATCAGGAATCATGGGCGGGCGAGGAGGGCATCCGGAGAGCAAGAGAAGGACGAGACCCGAGAATGTGAAAAGGATGAGTTTGTCGAATCTTTCGTTCATGGAATGATCACTCCTCGGTATTCTTTCCTTTTTTCCTTTCGCCGAGCCCCTCATCTCCTGAAAACCCTCACCTCAACCATTTCATCCCGTGCTATTCCCTGAGCCTCTGCAGGGACGACGACTATTCCGTCGGCCAGGACAAGGGTCTTGATGAGCCCCGATTTTCCGAATATCGGTTCGGCATAGAGCGTACCGTCTTTCGTGAAAAGTGAAACCCTGATATGGTCTTCCCTGCCCGGAGCAGAGGATATGTTCTTCGCGAGTATCGCTGTTACTCTGTCGAAATAGTTTTCCGCCGGTCCGGGTTCATAGCCGGCCATTTTGAGAAGAATTGGCCGGACGAAATTCAGAAACGATAGGGTAACGGCGGCAGGATGTCCCGGAAGACCAAAGACAGGCTTGCCTTTTACCAGTCCGGCAATCAAGGGCTTTCCCGGCTTTACCGCAACGCCATGAAATATCACGCTCCCTTTTTCGATATCCTCAAAGATCCTTGCGGTCATGTCCTTCAATCCCACAGAACTGCCGCCGGTCACAAGCACCATATCGCATGAATCGAGCGCTTCCTTGACCGCTCCCGATATCGCAGTGTAATCATCGGGGAAGATTCCCATCTTCTTCGCAACTCCTCCTGCATCCTGTATCAACCCCGCGAGGTTAAAGGAGTTTACGTCCCTCACCTGGCCCGGCCTGATCGCCGACCGTGCGGGGACGATCTCATCGCCTGTTGAGACGATCGCCACCGCCGGTCTCCCGTAGACAGGGACCTCGGTAATTCCCATCCCTGCGAGGGCTGCCACATCCTGGGGCCTGAGCCGGTGACCGAGCCCGAGCACTCGTTCGCCCTTTGACACATCTTCGTCAGCCCGGATCACATTCTCCGCGGGAGCGACCGGTCTCAGTATCTCGAGCACATCGCCTCCTGAGGTCTGGACATGCTCCAGCATGACCACAGCATCGGCCCCCCGGGGAAGCATACCCCCCGTGGGGATCGAGATTGCGTCACCGGGACCGAGAGATACCGACGCCGATTCACCCATCCTCACCTCGCCTCTCAGCGTGAGATAGGCAGGGACCGTTTCCGAGCAGCCGAAGGTATCCGATGCTTTGACAGCGTATCCGTCCACGGTTGAGCGGGCAAATCCGGGCATGTCTTCCCGGGCGACAATATCACTGCTCAGGATTCTTCCGTAGGCTGCCTCGAGGGGGGTTCTTTCCGGAAAGGTCTTGTTGACCGGAAGGTTGAAGAGGAGACGCAGGGCCTCGCCGACACTGACGGCTTGCCCCCTGCCCACCGTGTCTCTCATGGGGCGGAGACAGTTCGGCGCGTTTTCAGGAACCTCCTCGGCCGCATGACACAGCGGGGGTCTTCCTTGAGGACCAAAGAGTTCTTCCCTTTCTGAAGGACATCGAGGATGCGGTCAATGGATTCCTCGCGCAGTTCCTCGATCATCTTCCGGTCCGGAGCGGGGATGAGGGTGAGTTTGTTGTCGATAAAATCGCTCAGGCGCTCATGATGGAGGAAAGAGAGCATAAACATCCCTTTGAAGATTCTCTTGTTTGTCTTGAAGGAAAAGAGAAAACGCTCCAGGGACCTTTCCATGAAAAGGTCATTTCTCTTTTGGATACTCTTATCGATTTGGGCGGCCTGGAACCAGTAGCTCTTGTCGACAATGCTGTCAGCCTTGAGCTCATAAAAGGTATGGCCGAAGTTTCGTTTGTGCTTGGTGAGAATGTCATGAGCAACAGTATCCGCGGCGAGATGGCTCAGATATCCGTAAGAGAAGGCCTTCTGGTGCTGATAGTGCGCATTCTCAAGAAGAGAGAGTCCGACCTCCCAGCTGTGGGTGTTCTTCTCCTTCGCCATGTATTTTTTGCCGATAACGATGTCGGCCATGACATTGCCGTAGAGGAAATCCTGTTTAAACTTCCTCATGACCGCGTACACGCCCGCAGGGATGAGCGGCGAGAACGCCATCACCTCATTGGCGAGATACATATGGGTAAGCGGCCCCCAGGCAAAAGCGGACAGGGGAATAAAAACCAGTCCGCAGAGAAAGAGCAGAAAGAATACAATCACTCGATGCCCTCCTTGATGAATTCCATGATCAGCCGGACACCGGCTCCTGAAGCGCCTTTCGGCAGATAGGGCCTGTCCTTCTCGTTCCAGGCTGTTGAGGCGATATCGAGATGGATCCAGGGCGTCTCCCCGGCAAATTCCTTGAGGAAATAGGCGGCGGCAATGAGCGAACCTGTTCTTCCGCCGGTGTTCTTCATGTCGGCCGCATCGCTCTTGAGGTAGTCTGCAAATTCATCGTAGAGCGGCATCGGCCACACCCGCTCTCCGGAGCTGTCTGAAGCCTTCCTCATTCTTTCCATCATCTGTTCATTACTGCCCATCATGGCGATCGCTTCATTCCCGAGGGCGACGGAGCAGGCTCCGGTTAACGTCGCAATGTCTATTATAACGCGCGGGTCGGACTTTTTGGTATATGCGATCGCATCGGCGAGGAGAAGCCGTCCCTCGGCATCGGTATTGACGATCTCGACGGTCCTGCCGTTCAATGCCTTCACGATATCGCCGGGCTTTACCGCGCTCCCGCTCGGGAGATTCTCGCAGGCAGGAATTACGCCCATGACATTGACCGGTAACCCGAGCCTGCTCACCGTTTTCAGAACCGCGAGGGCTGCCGCGCCCCCCGCCATGTCATACTTCATCTTTTCCATGCCATCGGAAGGCTTGATCGACAAGCCCCCGCTGTCGAAGGTGACGGATTTTCCGACAAGGGCGATAAGCGGCGAGCCTTTCCTTCCGGAATAATTCAGGACAATCAGGCGGGGCTCCTCGCTAGAACCCTTTCCGACAGCGTAGAAGGCATTCATAC
>JBLNHB010000078.1:0-3792 GCA_050268805.1 bacterium
CCGTCATGCAAAAAACAGGAACGTAACAAGGATAAAAACGGGAAACAGGAGAATCAGCGAAAATTTCAGCATATACCCGAAAAAAGTCGGCATGGGTATACCCGATTCCTCCGCAATAGACCGGACCATGAAGTTCGGCGCGTTTCCGATGTAGGTGGCTGCTCCGAAGAATACGGCGCCGGCGGAAATCGCCTCAACATACAGCGGCTGTTCCCTGAGCAGATGAGCGACGGCGTCGGCAGCCGGCCCGAGCGGGAAAAAATCTCCGATCGCCGTATTGAGGAACGTCATGTAGGCCGGAGCGTTGTCGAGAATTCCGGAAAAGATACCCGTTGCCCAGAAGTAATGGTACGGTTCCTTCACGACCGTAAGCAGTGGTGCGAGGGCGCCTGCAGTTCCGGACTGGAGAATCATCAGGCACGGGATCATGGTCATGAAGATTCCGGCAAAGAGGACGGCGACCTCCTTGATCGGCATCCAGGAGAATTCATTCTCCTCCCGCAACCCCTTGGAAGTGAAGAGGAGCGACAGGCAGGAGAGCACGATCAGGATACCGTCCCGCGCCAGATCGGAGCGGTCGAGAGGGACACCGAGAACAGATTGATCTCCCATCCTCACGAGGCCGCTCAGGAGCACCGCGCCGATGATGCCGGCAAGGAGGAGCAGGTTGACACCGCCTTCCAGCTTCATATGCCTGAATGTTCCTTCGGACGGCAGGGGGATTGTCCCCTCCTTCCGGTGAAAATACCGGTCCATCAGAAAATACATGAGGAGGAGTATTCCCGCAACGATGATCATGGGGGGAGCCAATCTGAATGTCCAGAAGAACGGCACTCCTTTGAGGAATCCGAGAAACAGGGGAGGGTCTCCGAGAGGAGTGAGGGAGCCGCCGATATTCGCGACGAGGAATATGAAAAAGACGACCATGAAAACCCTGTTTTTCCGGTGCGCGTTGGAACGAAGAAACGGCCGTATCAGGAGCATGGCAGCGCCGGTGGTCCCCATGAACGATGCGAGGATTGTGCCGGTGGCGAGCACGAGGGTATTGCTCAGGGGGGTGCCCCGCAGGGTTCCCTTGACCAGGATCCCTCCCGATACAATATAGAGTGACGCCAGGAGAAGGATGAAAGGGATGTATTCGGCAAATACCACCCTGGTCATCTCATGGATGGCGGTCCCGTGATATACGGCCCAAAAGGGGACAACGAACATGATGATCCAGAAGAGGGAAACCTTTCCGTAGTGGTCGTGCCAGAACCGGGGCACAAAGAGCGGGAAGAGCGCAATCGAGAGGAGCATGCCTGCAAAGGGGATGACGCTCCACAGGGGCAATATCGCACCCAAGGCAATCTGCTGCGCACTGCCGGACGGCTCCATGGGTATCAGTATAGAACATCAGCCTCTGAAATCAAAATGATGGCACCAGTTTATTCTTTACCAGTGTTCCATCGTTCAGCACTGTACGGAGTCGGACGGGCCTCAGGGAGATAGATTATCGCCGTCTCCAGCCGCTCCAAACAGGAAAACCACTGTCATCCCGAAGCCTTAATAGTTCATCTCCTTTTTTTACTTCAGCGGCAATGATAGCGGGTTTTCCTTCGAAGGAGGTTCTTGAGCCTCTCACCTCGATTTTATCTTTTGACTCAATCTTGATGTCCTGATTCTCAATGTACCACCCAGGCCCCAAATGGACAGACACAGTTTCCTTGTCTGTTTTTACCACCAGGTGTACGCCATAAGACATTCCTTTCATTGGGGTTATTTTATCTATGCTGGCAACTTCCCCGCTGATGGTCTCAACTGTTTTGGGGTCATAAAGCCTGCCGTATTGTGTTCCCATCCCCCAACCTCCGCTCCCTTTCCACTTCATCCCCCGCTGAGCAAAAGACTCGGTACAGGGAAGAAGGATAAGGATGGAAATCACTGCTATTAAAATTCCAGCCTTCTTCATGTCTTGATCCTCCTTTCTTTTGCCCCGACTATTTCTCAAGATAATTATCTCACAAATGGTCCAATTCATCCTTCTTTTCCTCACCCTTTATTTTCCGCTCGAGATATTCCTTTGCCGTGTCTCTGCCCCCGAGGCCGAAGGCGAGGGCGAGCGCGAGAATGACTCCCCCGAAGAGGATGGCAAATGCTACAATAATCGTTTCCTTGCCGAGCCCGAGATGCTCCAGAGCCATAGACAGCGCGAGGAGCACAATGGAGTATTTCACCAGTTTCCCCACGATGCCCGATATCTTCATCCCGGCATTCACCGAAGCGATCAGTGCGGCCCGTCCCGCTATATTGCTGATCAGATACCCGAGAAGGATGATGAGGAGGGCGGCGAAGACATTCGGCAGGTAAAAGAGAAAACGTTCGAGTACGCGGTCGATAGCGGGAAGGTCGAGGGCCCGCATCGAAATGATCATGAAAACGACGATGACGATAGCGCCGGCCATTTTGCCGAGGAGAGTGGAGACCTCATCCCTGACTCCGCCCCTCTTGAGCATCTCGGGGAGGCCTGTCCGGGCGCAGAACCTGTCGACGCCGATTCCCTTCAGGATTCTCGAGACCAGCCACTTCAGCACCATTCCGGCGATGACCCCGACAATCAAGATAACGACGGCTGTCAGGAGATGCGGGAGAAACTGAACGATCCGCTCAGACAGCATCCGGAGCTGTTCTGCAATCATGTTCTGGATAGAACTCATAGAGCCCCCTTTCTCATTCCCAGTTTTTTATCAAGAACGATTTCTTGTGTTCAAACAGAGCGCAGAGGTCTTCAATTTTTTTTTCCACTTCCGACGCTCCGCTCTCCGCGGTCTCGATGACGAAGGACGCGGTTTTCCCGATATAGAGAGGAGTGAGGGACCGGAGGAGGTTCCCCCGTTCAAGTATTTTCTTGTGCGCTGCAAGAGCGACCCGGTAGATGATTTCGACCCAGAGTTCATTCGGGAAGCGGAACTCCCGGTCATCCTTTTCCGCGGTCCGAATAAGGGTATCGATAATATCCTCATCAAGGAACGATTTCCACACGTCCTGCAGTTCTTTTACGCCGAGCCTGAACCGTTCAAGCATCCGGCCGAGGTTTACGGAAACGGGTTCAAGCCCGACGGCATACTGAAAGCCGAACGTCGTCACCGGCTCAGAGCCCATCTTTTCTTTCCAGACCCCGGAATAGGTTTCCATCAAATCAAAGGCGGCTCCCATGACCTGGTAGAGCATGGAACTGAGGTCGGCGCCGGGGTCCTTGGGGTCGTGTATCTTGGCGCCGAGGAAAGCCTGACAAACCTGAAAACCATTGGCGATCGCGGTCGTCGTCATCCAGATATCGATGCCGTATCGTGCCACATCCGTGTCCCAGACGTCCTTGGAAAGGAAGTGCTCAGCCAGGGGCCCGGAAAACCCAAAATCGCCTCCAATAGGCTGGCGAATCCGCTTGCCGTAGAGCGCCCTCGTAAGGGGATAGACGATGCTGTTCGTTATGGTCCCATCATACTTGTGCCGGTGGTACAGGGGGGCCACAAAGTGAAAGTCGCCCTCGAGAACGGGTTTGACGAGGAGCTCAATCCATTCGGGCGTTATGCTTCTCAGGTCCGAGTCCACCACCGCACATGCTTTCACCCGGAGCGCCTGGGCGATCTCGAATATGGTCCTGAAAGCGCTCCCTTTTCCGGGAATGCCCTGGTATGGGGTCGCTATGGTATGGAATGACTCGATGCGGTGATGGAGCAGGATCGACCGGGGGTCGCCGAAGTGCGTTTGCTGAACGATTTCCGTGGTGCCGTCATCGGACCCGCCGTCGGA
>JBLNHB010000079.1:0-3380 GCA_050268805.1 bacterium
CGTCACCCAGCGCCAGGGTAGGCACCATGGAGGAGTCGTCAAGGTACCACATCTCGGTGAGGCACATCCTGGGTACCACAATAACTACGGGAAAGCCGGAAACCACCGAAAGGTGGGCAAAGGCCCGGGCGGTATTGCCGGCGGAGGCGACGATGAGGCCCTCTACTTCACCCTCGGCTGCATTCTGGAGCACAACTGCCGCTTCAAACTCCTTGAAGGTGCAGGTCTGGATGAGAGCTCCCCGTTCCGGCCAGTAGCCGTTGAATGCAATATAAAGGTTCTCGAGCCCAAGGTGCCGCGCAAGCCACTCCGACCGGTACACCACAGGACCCGCCTGTTCGAATGAAGGAGTATGCACAGGGAGCCAGTTGAATTTCCAAACCCCCTTGCCGCGGGTGTCCTGAAAAGGCTCTTTATAGTCGGAAATGAGAAGAGAATCCTTGCAGTGCTCGCAGAAGGCGCAACGGGTCTCGGCCAGCTCTTTGCCGCAGTTCCTGCACCGGATCGTAAAATGGCTCACGTTGCCTCCATCGCTCTATTCACGCCTGTCTCTGTCAGAGACACTCTGCCAGGAGCTCCATAATATCAACAATTCGAATTTTTTTGTCATGATCCTGCATCGCCTCATGCACCTTGCTGTAGCAGGCAGGACAGCTCAACACGAGCTTGTCCGCTTTCTTGTGGACAGCCTCGTCGATGGTAAGCCTGCCCATGGCAATAGCATTTTCATGGAAAACCTTTCTCACCGCACCGCCTGCACCACAGCACCGTGAATCGAGCCCATTCCGGTCGAACTCAAGCAGTTCAATACCCGGAATGCTCTGCACGACCTCCCTCGGCTCCCTAATGATGCCGACCCCCCTGCTCAAATAGCAGGGATCATGGTAGATGATCCTCTCCTTCAGCTCTTTCCTGACAATCAATTTCCGGCTTTTCAAGGCGGCGACAACGATCTGCGTGATGTGCCTGATCTTGAAAGGCAGCTCTTGGCCATAATAGAGAGGCCAGTCCCTCGTCATAATGCTCACACAGCAGGGGCAGGAGCAGACAAGGGTCTTTACCCCCTTTGCTTTATAGGCTTCCACGAGCCTCTTCGTCAGGTCCTCGAGCATATCATGCTGGCCCGAGATGAAGAGGGGGAAACCGCAGCAGACCTCTTCTTCC
Source organism: bacterium (assembly GCA_050268805.1). Taxonomy (GTDB): domain Bacteria; phylum Nitrospirota; class Thermodesulfovibrionia; order Thermodesulfovibrionales; family BMS3Bbin05; genus JBLNHB01. The sequence continues at coordinate 1,165 of JBLNHB010000079.1, forward strand.
TCGTTCAGCATGGTGAAGGGATCGCCGATCGCGCCGAGGACAAGCACATCTCCTCGTACCATGGGATACGCGCCGTATGCTCCGGAGCAACCGGCGTAGTAAGCAATCTCCGCACGTTCCGACACTCGTACTGTCTCGGGAAACCAGGGCTTGAACCGGTCTTCGGCGGGATTGTTGTAGGGATTCCCCGTCTTCCGGATCGCCTCTGGCATGCTTGTCAGGATCTCGTAGCTCACGAGTCCCCGGTTGATCATCTCCCGCCTGAGAAAGGGCCAGAGCCGCTGGGTAAAAATACCGACCGAGCAGCGCTCTCCGCAGGCGCCGCAGGTCGTGCACTCAAAGACCGCCTTCACAAAATCCGCAAGGAGTTTTCGATCGACATCACGGGGGCCGAAGAGCCTTGCTCTGAGGCCTTTTGTCGCTTTTATGAACTCGCGGAAGAGCCTGATTTTTTCCGGAGGGGAGATCGAGCGGTTCCCGGTAACATCCTGGACAGGACAGGATTTTAGACACTCTCCGCAAAGCGTGCAGGCGTCCAGCTCCATGAGCTGCTGGGGGCTCAGGCCGTCGCTCAATGAGCGCTTATCTTTCATGGATTACGAACTCCAGGTCTTCCCTTCTCCTCTCATCTGCCAACATCACTGCAGGGGCAATGAACACATGGGACGGCAGAAGAGGGATGAGAGCGATTGCGCCGAGAAGGTGGACGATGAGGAGAGGATTACCGGGCGGCGTCTCGGGCCTGAGGGAGAGCAAGCCGAGGATGAACCGCTTGACCTCCATAAGGTCGAGCTGGAGGGAGCTTCTCATGAGGAGCCCAGTGGCGCTGATCATCAGGACAAGGCCGAGGATCAGGTAATTGACCTTTGCGGCATACCTGTTCTTCCTCTGAACAGCCCGGTAGAGGATGAGCAGAATGAGCGAAGAGGTCAGCGCATACCCAGCAACAACACCCATAGGCTGTATAAATGCGATGGCGCCGGGAACGGGTTCGAGAAAGTACCTCAGATGCCTGATGAGAACAACGATGAACGAGAGATGAAACGTCCATGAAAAGAGCCAGAGCAGTTTGTTGGAGGCAAAGAGCCGCCTGAAGAAAACCACATCCAGCACGGTTACGGCAATGAGGGGAAAGCTGACCGGACGGGGAGACGGCAGAAGCATCCTGAACCGCCGGGATACTCCATACCAGGCAAGGGCATGGAGGAGAAAGCGTCCGCAGAAGATTGCGTACATCACATACACGATAATCAGGAACAGGATTTCCATCGATCAGTACGCGACAAACGAAGGTTATTCCTTTTTCGAGAATAATATACGCGCATCCTTCGGAAGAGCAAAGCCCAGTTCGACCTCGATGGCTTTGAGAATCCCGGAGGGCACCGGACAGGCAACATGTTTCAGGTGCTTTGCCGCAGACCGGTATACGGCGTTTCTCTGAAAACCGGTAAAGGCCGCCATCATATCAAGGAGCGAAACGTCATTCGTCATCTTCTGGACCATTTCGCATTCCGTATCAAGGCTGATGCGGACCTTCCGGTCAGGCGCTTTCTCGGCTGTTACCGTGACGGAAAAACCGCATATGCCCGAATGGATGGTGACTGTGGTCATGGGTGGGGCTTCCTGTTCTTCCTGTCTCTCCACTGCAGGCCACAGGTGCAAGGGGGAGGGGAATTTCCCGGGGAGGGAAATTTCACCTTGCTGGCCTGTGGCCCGCAGAAGAGAGACAGAGAGTCCTCATCCTGACGCCTATTCCTTGATGCTCGCGCTGATGGGCGCCTTCTGCTCCTCGAGCATCTTCTTCAGGTTCGTGAACTTGTCCTTCATGTGCGGAATGTGCATTGCCTGCATGAACTCTTTCTCGAAGGCAGGCTCGGTCGCGATCTCGACAAACTCAACCCACCGCGCCCGGTCATCCGCCTCCTTCCTCTTGCTTTTATTCAGAATGGCCATCCGAGCTCCGTCACCGGCGGCATTGCCGACCACCGCGACTTTATCGATGGGCACGTCGGGGAACATGCCAAGAGTCAGGGATGCTTCCCGGTCGATGTGGCTCCCGAATGCGCCCGCGAGCTCGACGCGGTCGAGCTTGGCGACGCCCATCTTCTGCATCATCAGTTTGGCCCCGGTATAGAGCGCGCCCTTGGCAAGCTGGAGCGCCAGAACGTCAGCCTGGGTCACGGTAATGTCCTGGTTGATCGAGGTCTCATCGGCCC
>JBLNHB010000080.1:0-15028 GCA_050268805.1 bacterium
CTGATTGGTCATCCGATTTGTGTCATTTTCCCCATGAAACATGAGATCGTTGAGCAAAATAACTCTATCAGATAAGAATTTTTTTCACGAGGAATTTCTTATACTGAAACATGACAAAAGCGACCGCGATTCCGTTGATTTTCATTTTCTTCCTGTCCCCATCTCTCTGCTCAGGACAATTGCAAGAATTGAAAGGGCCTTCAATAACTATTCTTTATGAAGAGGGGCTCGAGGGATCGGCCGAGGAGATCCAGAGAATGATTCCCTCGATCAAGGAAGAGCTTGAGGCGAAGACAGGACTTGCATTTGATTTTCCTTTTGAAGTATTGGTCTATCGGGAGAGGAACGACTTTGTGCAGCATGCGGGGAGCGATATGATCTCTGCCTTTGCGGTCCCCCATAAGAATCTCGTTGTTCTCGACCTTTCTCAGATGCGTGTCCACCCTCTGAACATTGAGTTAATTATCCTGCATGAGATGTGCCATCTGCTTCTTCATAAGCATATCGGTGATGAAAACCTCCCTAAGTGGTTCGACGAAGGGGTGTCTCAATGGGTAAGCGGTGGAATGAGTGAGATCATCAATCCTCAGGAAGCAGACGTTCTCAAGAGAGCTGTGATAGGAAACAGACTGATTCCGTTGCGGCAGTTATCAAAGATTTTTCCGCCGGATCGGCCGGGCCTCGCTCTTTCCTATGAGCAGGGGAAAAGCATGGTGGACTATATTGAAGAAACATATGGATCCGGTTCCGTGAGGAAAATCATTCAAGGGCTCGCCGAAGGCGTGGACTTCCAATCAGTACTCCGACAGAAACTGTCAGTTTCATTTGATGGGCTTGAACGGGACTGGGAAAGAGCGCTGAAATTTAGATACACCTGGTTTACCTATCTATCCGACAATCTTCTCTGGATCATTTTTATTGCGGGATCGATTCTTGTTGTCGCCGGGTATTATCTGCTGAAGAAAAGGATGAGAAATCTTCCAGAGGATGAAGACCAGGAGTGGTTTGAATAAGAGTATACTCCATCGATCGCCTGCTTGCCTGAACTGAATTCTCTCGACCAGAGTCAGCCTGTGTTGCATTTGTAATACAAAAATATTAATCAATTTGACCATGTCAAAAAAATGTCAAAAAAGAGCAAAATTTGGCTATTTATTTGACAAAAAAATGTCATCAGCAAGAAATTTTTCTAATACTAATTAAATAAAAACAATCGCTTTAGTCCAGGCATGGATTTTGATTACATATATGCTCAGATACGCGATTCAGATAAGAAGCAAGAGGGACAATCAGGAAGATTTCTTAAATTTCATATTGAGGAATTTGGCGACGTGAAAACGGCAAAAGGGAAAAAGAAGAGAGAGAAGATCAATAAGGAAAGCGTTATCATGGAAATGATGCCGTTCATAAAATACACAGCTTACCGGTATCAATGGAAATTGCCCCCGCAGATGACCGTTGATGACTTAATCAGTTCCGGGATTATCGGGCTCCTCGATGCCATCGAAAAGTTTGATCCCTCAAAAAATGTGAAGATCAAGACCTATGCGGAATTCCGTATAAAGGGTGCCATGCTCGATGAGATACGGGCAAATGACTGGGCGCCGAAGACGTTGCGGAAGAGAATGAACGACATCAAGGCAGCATATGCCGAGATTGAGAGCATTGAAGGCCGCCGCGCAACTGAAGAGGAAGTTGCAGATCGGCTGGGGATGACGCTCGAAGAACTCTTTGATACTCTCAACCAGTCGAACAGCGCGGTCATGGTCAGCATCGAGGAAATGAGTGAAATGAGGTCTTCATCAAGCGGCGAAGAGAGTGATATATATGAATACCTGACCGACCCGGGAGCACAGACTCCTCTCGATGTCGCAGAGAAAAATGACCGTGTAGCCCAGCTTGCAGGCATGATCAATGAGCTGGAAGAGAAAGAGCGGCTCGTCATTACCCTCTACTACTACGAAGAAATGACCTTCAAGGAAATAGGGATTATCCTGAACCTTACGGAGTCAAGAATCTGCCAGATCCATTCTCATGCTCTGAGAAAACTCAAACTTCTCGGAAAAGAGATGGTATTGGCCGCATGAAAAGGAAACACATGGTATACGGCAAGCACTGACAAGTTTTCCCCGACTGGCCACCCCCTCGGGCCAGTCTTCTCCCTCCCTCTTCTCCTGAGCCTGTTCACAAGAACAGGCTCCTTTTTTGCCGGAAATCAGCCCGGCGCCGAGCATATTCTCCCTTTCTCGGGTTAACAGTGAGCTGAAAATAGGAAAGAAATTTGACTAAATTTCTTAAGATCAATTAAATTTCTTCATGCGACCGGACGATAAGAAAACTGGGATACAAAAACAGGTCAAAAGGGGTTATTCAATGTCTGGTAATGGCAAACATCCAAAGGGCCTTCAGAACGATTTGCTGACTGTTCAGAATGCCCAGGAATTCAATAGACTGAAAGAGGCTATTGATGCGATGCCGGACGTGCGGGACGAAAAGATAAGTCAATTGAGAGAGGCCATCGGCAGTGGTACCTATGGCATCGATGCGTATGCCGTTGCAGAAAAGATCCTCGAAGAGTTTCGCTGTGATGTCTGCTCGGGAAAGCGTAATCGCCCCGGGAAGAAGCAGTAACAATTCGAAGGACCTGTCACATCCCTGAATCACATGGTTCCCGGAACAGATCCCGGTTTCTTATGAATGGTCAATGGTTCTTTTCCCATCCCAAAATTATCCCCGGTCTCCGTGCGCAATGTTCTCACCATTCGTTGTATCCATTGACCGGTCGCATGATGTTCTGTTTCATAAGAAAAGAACCTGAATGTCCCCATGTTTTCTTGCTTTTAGTAATATTTTGTTTATGATAAAGGATGATGAACGGCTCGAATCCTCAAACAGTGAACAACCCGCTCCACATCGCGTTCATCGGCGATTCATTAACGGAATATTTTGACTGGCAGGAGCGGTTTCCCGATCATCTTGTCCTGAACCTCGGCATTTCCGGAGAGCCTGTGGAGGGACTCCTTGGACGGATCGACAGCATCTGTTCAAGCCTTGGCGATCCTGATGTTATCTTTTTTATGACCGGCATCAACAATATTGCGATGGAAGATTACGAATTTGTCGGCAGCTACCGGAACATCATCCGGAAAATAGCTGCTTGTTTCCCTGGAGCACGTATTGTCATACAGAGCATCTTGCCGGTTATTCTGTCATGGATCTCCCCCGCAAAAATATCAGAAGTCAATCACTCCCTTGAGAAGACAGCTGAGAGATGTGGTGTCGATTATCTCGATATTCACAGCTCATTTCTCAAGAGTGATGGGAGTCCCCAGAGTTCATTTTTGCTCGATGATGGAGTACACCTGAGCAGCCAAGGTTACCGGATCTGGTCTGATACTATTGATGCTTACTTAAATAGGGCCATAAACAAGTGACAAAGTATTTCAACCATATGCTTATTGTGGTATTTGACATTTCAAGCAGGTTAGTGTTAGTTTTTGCCATGTTTAAGAGGGTGATCCTCATCAGCCTTTTTCTCGTAACACTTTTTTCAACTCCTGTCTCTTCAGCGGAAAAGCACGCTATCGGGGTCGTTCCCTTCTATTCACCCGAAAAGATATGGAATCTTTATTCACCCATGATCGATTACCTGAACAAAAACACAGGCATTACATGGGAGCTCAAGCTCTACCGTGACCATGATGCAATCATCAAAGGCATGTGCACCGGCGAGCTCTCCATTGCTCTCCTGGGACCTGTCCCTTTCGGCCGCGCTCGTGAACAGTGCGAGATCAAACCCCTCCTCGTCAGCCTCGGCTCGGACGGCAAACCAGCGTACCGGTCCGTACTCATTACGGGAAACGATACCATCAATTCAGTCAGGGACCTCAAGGGGAAGAAGATCGGGTTTTTTAAAGGTTCCACTGCCGCTTTTGTCCTTCCGAGGAAGATGCTTGACGATGAAGGCATCACTCTCGATGCGGTTCAGCCGACCTATTTCAACAGCCAGGACAGAATCGTCGAAGCGCTCATTAAGCGTGAAATTGATGCTGCAGGAATTAAACAGTCCCTCTTCGAACGGTTCCAGGGGAGCCAGTTCAAAATTCTCAAGGTATCTGAACCATTGCCGAATTTCGTTTTCTGCGCTCCCTCTTCGATCGACTCATCAGTGGCAATAGCATTTGTGAAAACCCTCCGGCTGCTCAACCCGGGTTCGAGTCCCGCAGGCCGGAAAACGGTTGAGGGATGGGATGACGAGATCAAGCATGGGTTCATCGTTCCGCCTACCACCTATCTCCAGGAGGCAGAGAAACTGCTCAACTGGTATAAGAAGTATAATTGATGAAATTCGATAGGAACAGCATCGGATTCAGGATCACCATTCCCATCATCGGTCTTATCTCTGTGATCACCCTTGCCCTCGTCATGCTCGTGTTCAGCACCTCTCACCACATTTCGAAGAAGTACTTTTCCTTTGTTCTTTCAGATTATGACTCCCATGTTCAGGGCATACTCGATACAGCGGTGAATGAACTCATCATAGCCCGGCTCTTCGACAAAGAGGTCGTGGTGAGAGCAAAGCAGGAAGTTTCCGTCGACGAGGTGGCATCGTACTGGAGCCGGAACGACCTGAGCGGTTTGATCATTGAAGAGAGCAGCGGGAGGGTCATCTACTCCTCGCTCGACAAATCCAGCGAAGCATTGATCATGCACCTGTCATCACGGCGGGGCTATGTTCATCTCGAGACCGGTCTGAAGCACAGAAATCTCTTCATATCCGAGTTCCCTGCGTGGGGCTGGAAAATCATTACGGTGGCGAACCCTCTCCTATGGCTCTCCGAAACCCATCGGAGCGAGATGATTTTCATGTTCCCTGTCGTGCTGGTCTGTTCGGTCCTTACGCTGGCCCTTGTCCTTTTCATCATAAAGCGGAATTTCAGGAAGCCGATCGACAGCGTACTCTCCGATGTGCAGCGAAACCATGAAGTGAGAGCAACAGGGATCATGGAACTCGATACCATAGGGGCTGCCATCAACAGGTCGGTGAGCAGTCTTATGAAGAAGACGGAACAGTACCAGACGCTCCACACCATCGCGACATCACTCCATAAGGACCATCAGAAAGACGAACTGCTCACCATGATCATCGAAACAACGAATCAGTTCATACAGGCAGAAATTTCTGCGCTCATGCTCTATGACGAAGCGGGAAGAATCGACGATTGCCTGACCCGTGGATTTCCCTTCAACAAAATGAGCGCCCTTCCCGAGGGCAAGGGACTGCTCGAATTGGTCCGTCTCTCCTCCTCTCCCTTGAAGATCGACAATGTTCAGGAGCACAGAGCATTCAGCGGTTCCTTCCCCGAAGGACATCCGCACATTCATAATCTCATTGCCTATCCCATATTCTCTGATGAGGGGAGGCCCGTGGGAGCGCTTTTATTCGCAAACAAGCCCTCAGGGTTCACCGATGAGGACATGACCATCCTGCAGGCCATATCCGCTGATACCGCCCTGGCGATCAGCAAGACAGAACGAATGACACAGCTCATGAAATTCAAACAGGTCATCGATTCCGCTTTTGACGTCATCATGATTACCGATGCGAAGGGCGCTCTCACCTACGTGAACCCCGCATTTACAGCTGTTACCGGCTATGCGGCCAAAGAGGTCATCGGCAAGAAAACCGATATGTTTCTCGGCGGGGACCATGACGTGACGTTTTACCATGAACTTTCGGACACCATACGCTCAGGCAAGGCCTGGCGCGGTGAGTTCGTGAACAGGAAGAAGAACGGGGAGGTCTATCATACCTCGGCGGTTATTTTCCCGATTTGGGATGCCGAGGGCGTCGGCTATGCCACGATCCAGAGAGACATCACCCAGGAGAAGCGGCTCTATGAGCAACTCCTTCGCGCACAAAAGCTCGAAGCGATCGGCACCCTTGCCGGCGGAATGGCACATGATTTCAACAATCTCCTCACCGCGGTCCTTGGCTACTCCGAGATCATGCTCAGCAAGGCCAAAGAGGGCGATCCGTTCTATAAACCGGCGCATATCATCATGAGTGCTGCAGAGCAGGGAGCAACCCTTGCCAAGAAGATTCTCATGGTCACCCGGAAAGAAACGCTCGAAACAAAACCGGTCAGCATCAATGAAATCATAGTCAATTCGAAGGAACTCCTTCAGAGGAGCATCCCCAGAAATATCGAGATCATTTTGAATCTCGCACAAGACGTACCCCTCATCAGCGCGGACTCTTCCCAGATCCAGCAGGTGATTATGAACCTCGCGGTGAATGCGCGGGATGCCATGCCGGACGGCGGACGACTGGTTTTTGATACAGGACTCGCCGGGACCCAAGACAGCGCGGCCAGTGGTATCCCTCGCAAGGACGGAGGGTTCGTCAAAATGTCCGTGTCGGACACGGGATGCGGCATGGACAGCGATATCCAGCAGAAGGTTTTCGACCCTTTTTTCACTACTAAAGAAACAGGGAAGGGGACGGGCCTCGGTCTCTATATCGTCCACTCCATTGTGAGCAACCACGGCGGTTATATCGATCTCTCAAGCAAACCTTTGGGGGGGACGAGGGTAAGCATCTTCCTTCCCGTTTTTCAGGGAACTGATGCCAAAGATGCTGTCACGATCGAGAATTTGCAGGGTTCGGGCACGGTCCTTGTCATTGACGATGAGCTCCATGTCAGGGAATTGTGCAGGGACATGATGGAGCCCCTGGGATACAAGGCAGCGCTCGCCGAGGACGGTCCGAGCGGCATTGCCCTGTTCAAGCAATTGAAGGACGAGGTGGCTGTGGTCGTGCTCGATATGGTCATGCCGAAGATGAGCGGATACGAGGTCTACAAGGCATTGAAAACCGTCAAGCCTGATATCAAAGTCATCGTGAGCTCGGGATACAGTCAGGAAGGTCACGGGGGCATTGATTTGATGGTAAAGGAGGGTGCTCAGGAGGTAATTCAGAAGCCATTTACGCGCCTCACCCTGGCGCGTGCCCTTGCCAGGGTGCTCTCCGGCCAACTCCCTTCTTCATGAGAGCCAGATGAAAAAAGAGAAACCCTTTGTGGAGATTTTTGCCGACGGCGCATGCAGCGGAAATCCAGGGGTCGGCGGGTACGGGACGATCCTGAGATCTGCCGATAAGGAACGCGAGCTGTCCGGCTGCGCGGAATTAACGACGAATAACCGTATGGAGCTGCTCGCCGTCATCACTGCACTTGAGCATCTGAAGCGGCCCTGCACCGTTAGAGTTACCACCGACTCGAACTACGTGGTCAAAGGAATGCGCGAGTGGATCCATGACTGGATAAAGAAGAAATGGAAGACATCACAAAAGAAAGACGTCCTGAACAGAGATCTTTGGGAGAGGCTCCTGCAAGCCGCAAAACCCCATGAGATCGAATGGGTCTGGATCAAGGGACATAATGGTCATCCTGAAAATGAGCGGTGCGACAAGCTTGCTCGGGAAGAAATCAAGAAGTGTAAAAAGAGTATGATGTCACAATAGTTTTTTTATTTATCTTTCAGAAATCAATACTTCAACCAAGACAAAAATCCTACCATTAAATTTTGCCACAATCCATTCTTGGACAACAAATTTATGTAGATATTGACATTGAATATAGAACGTGATAGAGTTTTATTAAAAATAAATAAATCTGTTTAAAAATTTAGAGTTTCTTTTATCTTAAACTTTTTTTCGGGGGAATCCAATTAAACGAGGCTTTCAAATAAAGGGGTAGGCTTGTTCTGTCGTTTTAACTATTATTTGAAAGGAGAAGATGAATGAACACGCGTCTTGTAACAATCTTGGTTGTGGTTGCGATGGTCTTTTCGTTCATCGTGATCGCGAACGCATGGACACCGGTTCCGGTGAAGCAGGACCCGCTTGTCAGGATGCCGGGCTCTCAGCCGGCTCCGGAGAACAACATCGTGATCGAGGGACCGGGCAGATGCACAAACTGTCATGGAGGCTTTGATACAGCCGTCGAACCCGCCTTCAATTGGCTGGGGTCCATGATGATGCATGCAGCCAGGGATTTCATGTACTGGTCGTGCCTGACTGTCGGTGCGCAGGACTCGATATGGGCGGTGGGCAGGCCGAATGCAACCGACATCTGCCTCAGATGCCACATGCCGAAGGGCTGGCTTGAGGGCCGTTCGGACCCGACGAATGGCTCTGCCATGACCGGTGACGATTTCTCGGGTGTCCAGTGCGATTTCTGCCATGACATGTTTGACCCTTTCTTTGAGACGACCTTCAACGGTACCCGTGAGGGGAGCGACTGGTTGAACTACTGGGATGAGACAAACCTGAGCGCCACCCCCTCGAACACCGCTGCGCAAGCCACATATAATGCGGACATGATAGCTGCATCGGCTGTTCTCCTTTTCAACGGCGGACCGTTCTACACCTCAAACCTGCCTCCGTCCAGCTACATGGAGAACGCCTCAGGCCAGTACTTCATGACTGGGACGAGGGACAAGAGGGCGTCCTTTGCAGACGCATCGGCCAGACATGACATCTTCTACAGCCGTTATCACAAGTCGAAATACTTCTGCTCCGCATGTCATGATGTTTCGAATCCCATTCTCGCAAACTATGTGCTCGGCGGCGTGATGCCGAATGAGACACAGGCGGATTTCCTCGGAACAACCAGAACCCTCTGGTCCGAAACTCATTCAGCCGGCAGCTACTTCCACGTTGAGCGGACGTTCTCTGAATTCATGCTCTCTGACTACGGACGCCAGGGAGGCGCGGCGGGAATTGGGCCTTATGACCCTGCGGTATTTAAGACCTCCTATCCGAACAACTGGATCGCAAAATGTCAGGACTGTCACATGAGGGATGGAGTCGGGAAAGCGTGCTCGCAGACCAGCGGCGTCATCAGGCCGACAGACAGTATCGAGCATCCCAACAGCGGTCAGCCGATCCATGACCTGACCGGCGGAAATGCCTGGGTCTCTTTTATATTGGCGAGCACGGTTGTTGGTTCGGCAAACTATGACTTGACGAACGACACGCTGCTCAATCAGGGTCCCCCGCTCCTGACCCTGGACTTGAGTCAGGGCGAGCCGATCGATCCCGTTGCTCTGCTCGCAGGGGTCCAACGCGCCAAACAGCAGCTCAAGCTTGCCGCAGCGATCCAGAATGTAAGCTACAGTGCGTCAACAGGCAGCCTCTCCTTCAGGATACAGAACCAGACCGGCCACAAGCTCATCTCAGGCTTCCCTGAAGGCAGGAGGATGTTCGTCAACATCAAAGCGTACCAGGCTGGGTCTCTTATCTCCGAGGTGAATCCTTACGATTATACGGTTGGAACGCTGAAAGGGCTGCCCCTTGCGTATTCGCCGAACAGCCCTGGGCTTGGGCCGAATGAAACCTATATCGACAGCCTCGTCTATGAGACTCATCCCACAAGCGCGCTTACCGGCGAGCACGAGACCTTCCATTTCGCCCTTGCCACCGGCAGGTATAAGGACAACCGGATACCGCCCAAGGGCTTCAGGATCGCAGAGGCGGCGGACCGTATCTCCCAGCCCGTTGACCACGGGGTTGATGCTCCGGAGATGTACACGTCAGCCGAGTATGCAGGCGGCTTTGACGATCAGACGGTAACCGTAGAGGCAGGTGCAGATTATATCGAGTTGACCCTCTACTACCAGACCACGAGCCGGGAGTACGTCGAATTTCTCCGTGACGAGATCAAGGGCACCGGCAGACTTACCCTTACAAGCCCTACCCCTTCCGGCGAGCCCAATGCCTACGTCGTCCAGAGCGATCAGTGGTTCACCCAGCTGAAGGCTTGGGGAGATACCATCTGGCAGCTCTGGACGCACAACATGAATGTGGACGGCGCGAAGCCTTTCATGATGACTCGAGCCACCTGGGGCATGCCTCCGTGCGCAACTCCGGGCATCTCCCAGAACCTGACGGCGACCGGTGGAAGGAAGAGCGTGGCCCTTGCATGGTCGCCCGGAACCCCTATCCCAACCGGCGGTTATAACGTCTATGAAGACCAAGCAGGGAAGTTGCTGTTCAGGGCGAGTGTCCCTGCCGGGACTACCACCTATACCGTTACAGGGCTCATGAGAGGGGTACAGTACTGCTACCGGGTCACCGCGTGGAATGATTGCAATGGCAATGGTGCATACGATGCAGGAATAGATAACGAAAGCGGGCCGAGCAATATTGATTGCGCAACAACCCGATAGCTGTTGGCAGCGAATCAATGGAGAAGAGGGCGGCTTGCCAGGGGCAGCCGCCCTCTCTTTAGAACGGCGGAGATCGATCTTCGCACGAAAGGGAGGTTCCTCTGGTATGCATATGAAACGGCGGAGAGAGGCATTCAAGGCATTCTTGTGCCTCTGTGCGGCTGTCTCTATTCTCACACTGAGCTGTAAAAGCACGAATGAGTCGAAACCCGGCGTCAATTCAAAAAAGGTCGTTGCAAAGGTGAACGGTGAACCGGTGTATGAAGGCGATGTCGTCCGCCGCATCCGCGCGGTTTATGGAGACGTTGAGAAGACCAAAATCGAGCATACCAAGTGGCAGATGATGGTCGAGGCGGCGACTGATTCTGAAATTATCGACAGGCTCATCATCCAGACGGCAAGAAAAGAAGGGCTGAAAGTCTCTCCGGACGGTGTTGACGAAGTTATGAAGCGAAGCAGGGAACAAATGGGAGAGGAAAATTTCAGGAGCATGCTTCACGAGAGGCAGGCGACGGAAGAGGGGTTCAGGAAGTTTCTCGAAGAGCGGGAGCTCATCGCCCAGTATAAGAAAAAGCTCTTCAGTGCCATCAACCTTGACGAGAAGACGCTCAGGGAGTATTACGAAGGACATAGAGACAATTTCATCGAACCGGAGAGTGTCCTCCTTGAGGTCATTACCGTAGCCGATAAAGAAAAGGCGGACGAGGTGTTTCAACGCTGGGGAAAGGGAGAGGATTTTGAAAAGCTCTCAGAAGCGTATTCAACGAAGGAAGGAGAACATGCCGGGAGAAAATTGCGCTGGATGCCGTATGACGCCATGCCCATGGACCTCCAGCCGAAGGTGAGGGAGGGGAAGAGGGGAGAGATTCTCTCACCAATCCAGAGTTCCGGGAAATATTACGTGATCAAGATTCTTGATAAGAGAGCTGAGAAAAAACTTTCCTACGATGAGGCAAAAGACAGAGTCCGGGAGATGCTTACAGCTAAACGGCAGCAGGATATCATCGAGAAATTGTACGAAGAAGAGAAGGAGAAAGCAAAAATCGAATATGTAAATTGAAAATATCAAATAAACCACACGAATTTAATATCATTAAAATTAAAAGGTTTGATTTTAAAAGCAATTATAGCTTTAAAGAGAAGCAATATGTATATAGACAGTACACCTGTTTTGTGATATAAGTAGCTATTAGGGTCTCTTCGACCGGTCAAACATCTCTTTCAATTACAGGAGGAACCATGAAGAAATGGGTATTTGTTCTCGTATGCGTGTTTTTGCAATTTCAATACGTCCAGGCTGAGATCGTTTCCATTGAGGCAAGCCGTGATACCACTCTCATCGAAGATCCGGCGGGAGCTTTTTCCAACGGTTCAGGCCCGGTATTTTTCGTGGGCCGGACGAATCAGGTGTTCGACAGCATCAGGCGAGGGCTCCTCTATTTCGACGTTGCCGCTGCAATTCCGGAAAATACCGTTATCGAAAGCGTATCATTGACGCTGTACCAGGACCGGGGGAATCCGGCGCTGAGTGTGGTGAGTCTCCAGAGGGTTCTCGATGGATGGGGTGAGGGAGCATCGGCGGCCAGTGGAGGGGGCGGTGCGCTGTCACAACCGGGTGATGCGACATGGATTCACACCTTCTACGACTATGCCTTCTGGAACCACGAGGGAGGGCAGTTCGTCGGGAGAGTCAGCGCTTGGCAGTATGTAGAGGGCGATGGCTATTACGTCTGGGAAAGCACGGATGATCTGGTCAAGGATGTGCAGCGATGGCTGGGGAACCCTGACAAGAATTTCGGCTGGGTCCTCATCGGCGATGAGGACAATCCCCAGACAGTAAAGCGCTTTGCAAGCCGTGAAAATCTCACTACATCGTTGAGACCCTTGCTAAATGTGAGCTACCGGCTGCCTTAATGAATATTCAGGGTAAAGGCTTTTTGAAGAGGAATAGCCTCGGCAGCAAAGGGCGGGTCATTGCAGGGTTCGTGAAAGGGGGTGATACAATCAACGCTCACGGGTGTGACTTTCTTAAGAGGTTAATCCAAGAAAAGGGGGAGAAAATGGAAGGATTAAGAAAAGGGATAAGATTCACGACAATTTTTTTTACGTTGTGTTTGTTTCTTAGTATCTGCTGCCAAGCAGTGTTTGCGGAAACACTGATCATTAACCCCTTCAAGGACAATACGATCTACCAGGGCGCGGGCCTGCCTGGTCAAGACCCGACCGGCACGTTTGAGGACAATAGTTGCGGCGGGGGGCCGAACTTCTTTGCCGGAGTGACCGACGACGGATTCTTACGGCGCGGTCTGCTGAAGTTCGATATTGCAGGTTATCTTCCTACCGGCTCCACGCTTATCACAGTGACCAGCGGGTCCCTAACCCTGATTTCAGACGGGTCCTCGGACCGTCAGAACGCAATCATGACTTTGCACCCCATAGGTCAGGACTGGGGTGAGGGTACTGCCGACTGCTCGGCAATTCGCAACGGCGGTCGGGGCATCGAAGCCGGCATTGGCGATGCAACCTGGCAGTACGCGAAGTTTTCGCAGAACCTAAACCTATGGAACACTGCAGGCGGAGATTTCGGTCCGACCAGCGCCAGCGCGTCCGTACCGCCAACCGGTTCCGGCATCTGGTCGAGCGGTGCTCCTGGAAATGCGCAGATGCTCGCAGACATCCAGAACTGGTTGAATAACCCATTAAGTAACAACGGCTGGATCGTCATCGGCGACGAGACACGCACCCGGACCACTCGGCGCTTTGTGAGCAAAGAAAATACGAGCACTGCGGAGCGGCCGCTTCTCACGGTTAATTTTACCGCATCCCCGTCTGTGGAACCCTGTTGTTCTACAGCGGATATCTGTTCGTTTGTGCCCACGGGAACGTGCACTGCCACTGGCGGCACGCTTGCCGGCGGGACGACCTGCTCGCCCTTCACCTGTCCGCCAGTGCCCGTTGCCTGCTGCACACCTAACCCCGATATCAATTTCACGTGTTCGGATGTTCTTGCAGGAGATTGCATTGAAGGTGGGGGAATACCTCAGCCAACAGGAACAAGCTGCCGGGACACAAACATCTGCGGCCTGACGCCATGGCGTGACGCGCTGCCGATACCTGGGGTGGCCACGCCTGTGTCGGGGACTCCCGGTGGCACGGCAACCTACGATGTCACGATGACCGAGTTCCAGCAGCAGCTCCACCGTGATCTGCCTAAGACGACTGTCTGGGGTTACAACGGAAGCTATCCCGGTCCGACCATACTTGCTTCAGTGGATCAGCCCGTCACGGTGAAGTACATCAATGACCTGAGGGATCTCGCGACAGGGCAGCTCCGTACCTCTCATTACTTTCCCGTGGACCAATGTCCTCACGGACCGAGCTACTGGAGAGACGCGGCGCGCACGGTTGTGCATCTGCACGGCGCCCATGTTCAGCCGAGGTTCGACGGATTACCTGAATACGATTTCTTCCCCGGAGAGTTCGATACCTACACCTATCCGAACAACCAGCTCGGGACGGCACTCTGGTACCACGACCATTCACTCGGTATCACGCGTCTCAACGTGATTATGGGGCTCGCTGGATTCTATCTGCTCCGCAGCGATGACGAGAATCAATTCATCGCAAACAATCAGCTGCCGAGCGGAGTATACGAGATCGGTCTGGCGATCCAGGACCGTAACTTCAACGCCGACGGTTCGCTCAGTTATCCCTCAGTGGATATCTCGGCCCAGATGTTCCACGGCAAGAATATTCTCGTGAACGGGAAAGTCTGGCCATATCTGAACGTTGACCAGGGCAAGTACCGTCTCCGGGTCCTCAACGGCTCCACCTCACGGGCATACACACTGTCCTTCGTGAACATTACGAGTCAGGCCCGGCCGACTCTCCCCATTATGGTTCTCGGGACAGAGGGCGGCTTCTATCAGTCACCGCGTACGGTGACCGAAATCACTGTTGCACCTGCCGAGCGGTTTGACATTATCGTAGACTTTGCCGGTCTGACCCGCAATACCGAAATCATCATGAAGAACTCTGCGGTCACGGACTTCCCGGCTGGGGTGTCGCCTTCGGGCGGAACCCAGAACGTGATGAAGTTCATCGTCGGCGGAAGGACGGGCTTCCTCGGCACAATACCGGGAACGCTGAGACCATTCACTCCGCTTAGCACAACCGGGGCTGCAACAAGGACATTCAATCTGGTCAACGTCCCGGAAACCTGTACAGGAGGCGAGTGGCTGGTTCAGTCTCTTGATGCAAATGGCAATGTTATCGGCGAGCACTGGGACGACATCACCGACCACCCTGCGGTGGGGAGCACCGAGATCTGGGAGTTCAGGAACAACACCACTCTCATGCATCCCATGCACATCCACGACGTCCATTTCCAGGTGCTCAACCGCCAAGCCATCGATGCTGCCGG
Organism: bacterium; assembly: GCA_050268805.1. Lineage (GTDB taxonomy): Bacteria > Nitrospirota > Thermodesulfovibrionia > Thermodesulfovibrionales > BMS3Bbin05 > JBLNHB01. The sequence continues at coordinate 14,657 of JBLNHB010000080.1, forward strand.
CAATCCAACCGGACCGATCATCGCGCCTGAGCCGCTCGAGGCGAACTCCTGGAAAGACACGGTCAAGGCCATGCCGGACCAGGTCGTCCGAGTGATTCTGAGGTTTGATGATTTCGTTGGCAAGTTCCCGTTCCACTGCCACATCATCGAGCATGAAGACCACGAGATGATGCGTCAGTTCCAGGTGACGAACCTCAACTGCAATGGCGACAGTATCTGCGACCCTGGAGAGGACTGCATAAGCTGTCCGAACGACTGCAAGAGCGTCAGCGGCGCCTTCTGCGGCAACGGCCTCTGCGAGCTCGGCCATGGCGAGACCTCGGCGAATTGCCCTGCTGGCTGCGCGTCAGGCTGTGGTGTCAGAGCCCTTTC
>JBLNHB010000081.1:0-3308 GCA_050268805.1 bacterium
CCTTATGCACAATGGTTCCATACCAATACGGATCGTGCACAATGATCCCAAAGTGAACAATGTCCTCATCCATCGTGAGACAAGAGCGGCCATCTGCATGATTGACCTCGATACAGTGAAAGCGGGGATCGTGCACTTTGATTTCGGCGACTGCGTGCGCTCTGCAGCGAATCCCGCAGGCGAGGATGCACGAGATTTGAATGAAGTGCGGCTGGACGTGCGGCTCTATGAAGCCATCCTCAGCGGATACCTGCGTGAGGCATCATCATTCCTCTCGCCGAAAGAAGTCGAACTGCTTCCAGTCTCGATTAAGGTCATCACCTTCGAGCTCGGCATGCGGTTTCTGGCGGACTACCTCCGCGGCGATACGTATTTCAGGATCCATTCCGCGGACCACAACCTCCACCGCGCCCGCGTGCAGTTCAAGCTGCTCGAGAGCATCGAGGAATCTGACCTTCGGGTAGCCCTCTGAAAGAAGGATCAGGGAGAATAAAATATGATCTTAAGAGACCTGCTCTTTTCCTCTGACCCTTGGTAGGTGATCGATATGAAGATACTGAAATATTTGGGGATAGATTTCTTGGGCGTTGTAATTTTTTTCCTTTTGCAACAATTCTGGAATCCATATAGTACTGGTTCTGATTTAGTGACATACGTAGAAATGTTTATTGTTTGCTTTACGGTAGGGATACTCTTCAGGGAAGGGCCTCTCCATGGCATCAGTATGAGTTTTGAAATTATGTTTATAGTATTGGTTGTCCTCTACATGGTCGGTCGCCCAACATCAACGCCAGTTTCAGAGTTGATAAGACGAGGAATCGTCTTTCCTCTTCTGCCTCTTCCCCTAATAGGATTAGTGGCCGGATTTGTGGGAGAAAAGATAATATTGGTGCTGAGAAGAAAGAAAGGCGAAAATCAGGACTCTTGAAAAGGCCGCCACTTCTCTCTATCCTTGGGAATAGCATCGATGATATTAAGGAGAATTTTGACAATTCAGATGCCGAAGAGAAGATTTTGGCAGGACATAAACACGAGGGAGTTCGAATCGAAATTGCCTATCAGCTATTAGCTGTTAGCTATGAGCTATGAACCATGAGCTCTCTTCTCGCTTCTACACGTTCCTCTTTGTTATCTGCACCTTCACGGTGAAGGGGGGGAGCTCGACCTCTTTTTCATCTTCCTCGATCGTGACCGCCACCCTGATCGCTGCGGGGAGATACGGCTTGTCGTCCGTGGACCAGCTCGATGTCCATTCAGGCTGGCTCGTGCCGTCCTCCCCCGTGTCGAGGTACTCAAAGGCCAGCTCGGTGACGGTGTCATCGATGAGCCGCTCGTCCGCGTCTTCCTCAAATGCATCATCGAGGAAAAAGAAGTTCTCGCTGACCTTGAGGCCTTCAGAGTCGGTGAAGATGCGCACCCACTTCATCCCCGGCTTATCGATCAGGGAGTCTTCCCGGGGCGTTACCGACGAGGTAATGAAGCTCAGGGAGTCGGAGCCGCCGTCGAAATAGTACTGCTGGTTCTTCTCTTCCTTGGTCGTGATCATATACGGGTATGCTCCCTTGAGGAAGAAGGCAATCCGGGAAACGAGGACACGCACGTGCTGTGATTCATCCTGCCGCTTCGTTCCCTTTTCCTCGGAGCGGATGGCGAGCTGGAGCACCGACACGATGATGAGGATGATGACCGAGGAGAGCATGAGGGCGATGATGAGCTCGAGGAGCGTGAAACCGGAGCTACTGCACCGGTTTTTTGGGAACACTCTTTCTTGCCTTGAGTTCAAGGGAACCTCCCTGCCATTTGAGCTGGACCGTGACCTCATAGGTCTGCGCCGGGTCCTTGTCTCCGCTCTCGAGCTGCGTGACGGTCTTCGTGAGGTCGAAGCGGTCGTCGATGGTCTCGGTTGCATCGAGCCCCTCGAGGCTCTCCGAACTGAGCGTCTCATCCATGACGGACCGCGCGAGGATCACGGCATGGGTATAGAGCTCCGATTTCTGGGTGCTCTTGAGGTTCATGGAGTAGAGCTGGATGATCATGGCGATCGCGATCGACAGGAGCGCGATCGCTACCGTGACCTCAAGAAGGCTGAAACCGCTGGACCTTTGCCTTTCCGGTGATATTTGAGACCTCGATTTCATATTTTCTGCCCTGTTCATCGGTGATGCTGAGAGAGCCGCCCGAGCTGTCTCCGAGGGGGTAAAACTCGATCGTGCCCGCCGAGATCGAGCTGCCGCCCGGCAGCGTTCGCGCGCAGATCGATTTTTCATTGCTTGTGACCGTATAGCCGCTACTGTCCTCGTATGCCGCGAAGGTGAGCAGGGTATGTCTCGTGATCGAGAGCTCCCTCGAGTAGTTGAGCGCGGAATAGACCTTCCGTACCTCGTATCTGAGGACCGATTTCCTGTAGGCATTCGAAGCAGCGATGAAGACGACCGATGCGGCGATCCCGATGATCACGAGGACGACGATAAGCTCGATGAGGGTAAAACCCTTATTCCCAGTTCGTGATGTCCTTGTTCTCACCTTCACCGCCTTCGGCGCCGTCAGCCCCGTAGGAGTAGAGATCGAAATCCCCGTGATTTCCAGGGCTGACATAGACATAAGGGTGATTCCAGGGATCGACCGGGACGCCTTTCTTCAGGTAGGGTCCGTCCCATCCTTCCGCGCCGGGACTGGTCTGGAGCGCGGCGAGTCCCTCGGATGAAGATGGATACCTCCCGACATCGAGCCTGAACTGGTCGAGTCCCTGCTCGAGGAGCTGGATCTGGGCCTTTGCGGCGGTCATTCTCCCCTTCTTCTCTCCCTTGAACACCCGTGGCGCAACAAGCCCTGCGAGCAGGCCGATGATGACGAGCACGATGAGCAGCTCGATGAGGGTAAACCCGCCACGATTCCGTATTCTTTCCGGCATATAAACCTCCCTTCTCTTCTTCAGAAAAAAACAATAATCCTAAACGGCGATTTCATAAATACCGAATATGGCCATGAGCATCGAGAGCACGATGAACCCGACGAGCACACCCATGAGGAGGATCAGCATCGGCTCCAGAAAACTGATGAGACGGCGGATCATGTTCCTGCTGTCGGTCTCGAACCGCTCCGCAATGAGGAGGAAGGTGTCTTCGAGCCTCCCCGCCTCCTCGCCGACGGCGATCATCTGGGTCACGATAGGGGGGAATATAGCGATCTCCCTGAGGGGATTGTAGATGCCTTTTCCCTTGCTGACACCCTCCTGGAGTGCCGTGAGCCTGTCGGCGATGACGCGGTTGCCGATGACCTCCTTCGATATTCTGATCGCATTAAGGATC
>JBLNHB010000082.1:0-4960 GCA_050268805.1 bacterium
GGGGAGCGCTGCACGGTCTTCATGGAAAACTCCCTCATGGCGAACCTGAAAAAGGGTGTCGCGATCAACGACCTCCTCTCGGGCCTCGCCTACTCGATCGTTGAAAATTACATCAACCGCGTTGTGTCCGGAAAGAGGATCGGCGAGAACATCTTCTTCCAGGGAGGTGTCGCCTTCAACAAGAGCGTCGTGGCAGCCTTCGAGAAATTCCTCGACACAAAAATCACGGTGCCGCCCCACCACGATGTTACCGGAGCGATCGGGATGGCGCTCATTGCACGCGATCACGCGGACCGGAACAGGACCGCAACGAGCACCTTCAAGGGGTTCGGGATACATCAGAAGACATACGAGACATCGTCCTTCGAGTGCAGGGGATGCCCGAATGTGTGCGAGATCAACCGGGTCAAGATCGAGGGTGAAGAGGACCTCCTCTTTTATGGGGGGCGGTGCGAGAAATACGACATCAGGCGGAAAAAGGAGCAGACGGTTCCCGACCTCTTCGCCTACCGGGAAGAAATTCTCTGGAAGGAGCATCTCAGGAGACAGGCAGAATTCAGGAGTCAGGAGTCAGGAGCCAGAAACCAGAAGTCAGAAGCGGAAGCCGGAAGTCAAGAAGACAAGACAAAGACCGAAAGGCTAGCGGCTGCGGGCCGCCGGCCGGCTAAAATCGGCATCCCCTATATCTTCCTCTTGCATGACTACCTCCCCTTCTGGACAACCTTCTTTTGGGAACTCGGCTTCGAGGTCGTCGTTTCACCAAAAACAAACCGACAGATCGTGAACCTCGGCGTCGAGACCGTACAGTCCGAAAGCTGTTTTCCCGTCAAGGTCGCGCACGGACATATCCGTCATTTACTCCAGAGTGAAGTCGATATGATATTTCTTCCGAGTTTCATCAGGGTATCTTCGCCCGGGATGTCCTTCTCCGGCTCTCCCTGCCCTTACACCCAGTCGATCCCCTATATGGCTGCTGCCGCCTTCGGGACTGACCGGTTCATCAAACCGGTCATCGATATGTCGCAGGGTGAGGGTCCTGTCGTGCGAGAGATGTTCATGGCTCTGGAACCAAAGAGAGTCAAGATGAGAGATATTAAAAATGCCTACCGTGCAGCACAGGCGAGCCAGGATGAATGTGAGCGTTTGAAAAAGGAAAAGGGCGCCGAGGTGCTTGAGTCGCTCCATTCCACTGCGGTCGTAATCGTCGGCAGAGGCTACAACTCCTTTGACCGCGGCGCCAATCTCCAGATACCCCAGAAACTTGCCACCCTTGACATGCTCTCGATCCCGATGGATTTTCTCCCCCTTGATGCCGTTGATATCAGCGGGCGATGGGAGAACATGTACTGGAGAAACGGGACGAGAATCCTTCAGGCGGCGCGCATCATCAAGTCCCATCCCCATCTCTTCCCCATCTTCATCGGAAATTTCTCCTGTGGCCCCGACTCCTTCATTCTCAAGTACTTTACCGAGGAACTCGGCAGCAAACCTTTTCTCCACATCGAGATCGACGAGCACAGCGCGGACGCCGGCGCCATAACCCGGTGCGAGGCATATCTCGACAGCATCCGGAACTTTAGACCCGGACAGGAAGCGGTCAGTCCGGTCCCCGCCGTCAAGAGAGTGTCCATTGCTTCCCTGAGAAAAAGAAAAATCTATATCCCCAAAATGTCTGACCACGCCTATGCGCTCTCCGCGGCCTTTACGTCGATGGGCATCGAGGCGGCGGTCATGCCGCCGACGGATGAAACGGCAATCAAGCTCGGACGAAAACACGTGTCCGGAAAGGAGTGCTATCCCTGCGCGGTCACAACCGGAGATATGCTGAAGCAGATAGCGGCGACCGGGTTCGATCCCGGCAGGTCGGCTTTTTTCATGCCTTCCGGTACGGGGCCCTGCAGGTTTGGCCAGTACCACGTATTCCAGCGGCTGATCCTCGACCGGTGCGGTTACCCGGATGTGAAGATATATTCTCCGGTGCAGAGCACACAGTTCTATCACGACCTCGGGATTGCGGGGAGGGACTTCGCCACGACGTCATGGAAGGGCATCATCGCGATCGAGCTCCTCACCAAGATGCTCCATGAAACAAGACCGTACGAGAGAGACGAGGGCGAGTCGTGCGCCGTCTACCACCATTATCTTCACCGCATCGAAAACACCCTCAAGCGTGGCGGCAACGGCAGTCTCGAACAGGTCCTCAAAGACATGCACGATGACTTCAGAAGAGTTGCGCGCGATTCCGAGCCGAAACCCCTCGTCGGGATCGTGGGGGAGATCTTTGTGCGGTCCAACGCGTTCTCGAATGAATCGATCGTAAAAAAAGTCGAACAGCTCGGGGGAGAGGCATGGCTCGCGCCGGTGGAGGAATGGATCTATTATGTGAACACGATGGCCCTGCGGAAGGCCTTGCGAAAAAAGGAAGGCTCTGCTATTATAGAGCTCTTTTTGAAATCGTTCTTTCAGAAACGGATCGAGCACCGGTACGCAAAGCACTTCGATGGGTATCTGAAAACCCTCAGAGAGCCGAAAACCCGGGACATCTTACGGAAGGCAGCGCCCTACATCCACGACTCGTTCGAGGGAGAAGCGGTCCTGAGCATCGGGAAGACCATCGACCTCATCGAGCGCGGCGCTTCGGGCATCATCAATGTAATGCCCTTCGGCTGCATGCCGGGAACGGTCGTGAGCGCTCTCCTGCAGACGATCAGCAGGAAGTACCATGTTCCCTGTATCAGTATCGGCTATGATGGAACGGAATCGACAACGACCTATCTCCAGCTCGAAGCATTTATGGAACAGGCGAAGAGCAGGCATACGCAGTCATTATTGAATAGCCGGCAGTCAGAGGATAGACCGTCTGACAGACGGGGAACTTATTTGAAAGGAGGCTGATTCGTGGGAAGCGTTAAGAAGTGGCGCAAAAAGAAGATGAGCAAGCACAAGCACAAGAAGCTGCGCAGGAAAATGAAATTCCAGAAGAGGTCGTAGGGTGCCATGAAAGAAGAAATCGTTGTGCGCGAGAAGTTAAAGCTGACGGAACAGGAGCTGCGGACCGTCGTCGATAAATTGCAGGAGCTCGAGAAAGAGATTCAGGACCTGGCGGAGAGCACTTCCGAGATCAAGGCGATCAAGCTTTTCCTCACGACCGCTTTTCCGGAGTTCAAAGAAAAATATCCCTCGATCTGCAAGAAGCTCAAAATACGTCAAACCGAGTAACCAGCATTCCCACGAACGGCATCGTTTTAAGATACCCGGTGAGGTCGGCCTTTTTCACCTCACCGTTGTTATTTTTATTCCCGCTTGCGTGGATGAGATACACACCCCCCTTGGTCCGCGATACGATCCCGATGTGCCCGACAATCTCATCCACCTTCCGTTTCGCGGGATCTTTCACGAAGAAGATGATATCGCCGCTCCTCAATTTCTTTACAGACCGGACTGCACCTTTCTTCGGCAGAATCCGAATGCTCTCGATATCCCGTGCGCCGGGTATGGTCATCGTTTTCCCGAGAGACGATGTTACATTCTTTCCCCACTTGCCGCTCAGGACCATGTCCTCACCGTACTGGAACCGGTCATCGTAATTTGTCACCTTTCCCTGTTCATCGAGAACGCCTTCTGTCCTGAATCGTAGATCAAGGGCGCGGGCAATCGATTCATCATACGTTGTGCTCTGCGCAAGCTCGACAGACCGGAATGTGTGGTACATGCAGTCCACCCTCTCGTCGGCGACAATGACGGACTTTCTGACGTACTCGCCGAGCGGGTCAGGGTCATAGGGTGTGCCGATGAACTTCCCGGCCCAGAATGCGATCCGGTCACCGATGCTAAGGTGAGAACTTTTCGGCTGAAGCTCGGCAAAAATGGTTTCATTTATAACAACTGCATGAGCCCCTGCTGAGAACAAGAGAACAACACCGAAAATAATTAATAGTGTCAATTTGGTTTTCATGACCTTATTATAACCAAGCACCTGCAAAATAAGCCTCTTGCCTTCCTCTCCACAAAATGGTAGAGTTTGTATAGTTTTGGGAGGGAGCAAGACTGAATCATGCCCGACAGGGACGTTAAGACCATCCGCGATTTAATCTACTACCAGTACGCCAAGCTCATCGCCCGGAGCGCCTTCAAACAACACAACGGAAAAGCCGCAAAGAGCAGCCATTACGGATTCATCAAGAAGACCTTCCTGGAACTCAAGAAAGGAGCAAAGTCGTGGTCAGACATCACGCGGGAGGACTGGCAGCTCGTCGAGTCCCACAGGAAGTGCGGGTACTGCGGGTCGGAAGAGGGCCTGCAGAGAGAGCATATCGTCCCGAGGTCGCTAAAGATCAATGACCGGTGCCCAACATGCGACCGGCTTCAGGGGATTCATAACCAGGTATGGGCGTGCAGACCGTGCAACTCGAAGAAGGGCGATAAAGGACTGTATGAGTTCTATCGGGACCTCTACACGAGCGAGCAGAAGTTCTTTGATTTCATCCCGCCCCTTCTGGAGAAAGAATACCTGAAGACCATCTACTATTGCCATGTCTGCGCGGAAACACTCGACCAAGGGGACATTGACGGAGACAAAACGGTCACCGTCAGGGATATAGATTTTATTTTGAGATGAGAGGTATGGCAGCACATACAATAGTTAAGGACAGGAGGGATAAGGAAGATGGGAAAGTAGCCTGTCCCGGTTTCCTATCTAAGTGAATAAATGGACAAGGTTGCAAAAGTACTAAATAAACCAAAGCTCTTAAATCTCTCAAAATGGCTTTCTGTTAAATGCACGGAGAATTATAAAAAAAAATACAGCCACCGCTTACTTGAAGAATTTTCAAAAGAGAGAGAGGATGTAATTGATGAATTGTCTATCTATTTTGATGCCGCACACGAACCAGCCAAGATCGCTTCGCCTGCTTGAGACACCCCGAACAAAAGCATCATTGAGACCAGAAGAAAAACCAGT
>JBLNHB010000083.1:0-5041 GCA_050268805.1 bacterium
AAGAGAGTACTGCAGCAACAGAGGGCGGAGAAGCGTTCTTCTCCGCCCTCTCTTTTTCCTGCACGAGAAGATTCCCCGGGCGCCCGTGCGGTGAGGGTCATGAAGGTTCGAATATGAGCTTCGCTGTCCGACGTCTCAGGGTGAAGATGGGCGGGTAATTCAGAATTCATTTCGGGTAGAATACAGTATGTCGCTCAGTTTCGCCTTCAAGGCGCTCCGGTATCTCTCCATGATATCCCTGATGCTGGCAGTCTGGCTTCTCCTGGGGATGGTATATTTCGAGAGATTTTTCCCTCCCTTTGATGCATTTGCTCTCAGGCTGCTTCCCTGGAAGCGGCTCGGGTCGATTCCCCTGGATGCCGGTCTGAAAGAGCGCCTCGCAATCATGCAGCAAATCCTTGATTCATCCGCAACCGTTGGACGCACGTCTCTCTTTGCCATGATTATTTCCTTCATGATTTTTATTTTCTATCTGACCTTTGTGTACCAGCAGCGACAGAGGAAGATCCATGAGAACCGGCTTCTCCTCCTCAAGAACCGTGAGATCGCGCGGAGGAATGAATTCATCCGGTACATTTCGGCCACGATCAGCCATGAATTCAAGAACAATCTCGTAAGGATCAAGCGGCGGCTCGAGATGATGCAGGATCTTCCGCAGGATACGCTCGTTCGCATGAACAATAATTTCGACAAGCTCTTTGCCGACATCGACATCTTCAAGCGGATTTCCGATGAGCGGGAGGCAGGCCTGATAGAATTCAAGGGGGTCGATCTTTCCACGGCGCTCTTTTCCTTGATCGAGCAGCACAGTGATCTCGCGGACATCAGGATCCGGAACACCACCGGCGTGCCACAGCTCTTGATATCCGCATCGGAGGAACTCCTGAGAACCGTGTTTGAAAACCTGATCGACAACGCAGTCAAATACAAGAAATCCGATCAGGAGCGTGCCCGCGTATCCATCACCTGTTCGATGGATCAGGACGGGAGCAGACGGTATCTGCAGCTCTCCTTCCGAGATGAGGGAATCGGGATGAATGAACAGCAGGCTGATCAGAGTTTTTACAAAGGAAAATCGTCTGGCCAGGGATGGGGTGAAGGGCTCTATTTTGTCAAATATGCCATCGGGCTTCATGCTGGGAAAATCCGTGTCGGCAAGGAGTATACCCAGCCGGGTATCGGTACAGAGATCATTATCCATCTTCCCTATGTTGAAGAGGCCTTCCATGTTTAGAGTCCTTATAGCGGACGACGATTATGAGGAGAGGGAACTCTTGAAGATGGAGATCCAACAAGCCCTCTCAAGCGAGAAGCCAGAGGTCAGCTTCTACGAAGCATCGAGCGTGGAAAAGGCAAAGGAGATGCTCAAGACGAAGACCTTTGATCTTCTGACACTGGATATCGAATTTGACCGGATGAATGAAGGGCTCGATGTTCTTCCGGAGATCTTTGAACAGTACCCCACGCTCAATATCATTGTCATCAGCGGCAAGCTCAACAAACACGAGGTGGCCGAACAGCTTTTCCGCTTTACCAAAGACAACGTGCTGAAGGGAAAGCGCTGGGCACGGCATTTCGATGTGCTCGATAAAAAAGACAACAAGACGGAGGCTCTCCGCCGGGCCTATTCCTTTGCCTTCAAGCAGAAGGAAGTTGCCGACACGGTCCGGGACCTCTTTCATCTCGCCGAATCCTACCTCGAAAAGAACGAGATCGACAAATGTCTCGAGGTGTACCACCGGATACAGCAGCTCGCCCCCGGAGAGCTCGAGTCGAGTGAAAACATCACCATTTTTCAGGGAGGTGTGTCGGCAGAGCAGGCCGTTGAATACTTCCGGAGAGGGGAAAAGATCATCGCTTCGCTCATTCTCGGCCACCACCTCGAAACGCGATTGAGGAACTTTACCCGGAAGATCATCGGCCACTCTCCCCCGGGACTCGCTGATTGCCTGAAGGCACTCGAGCTATCTCGCCGCATCGGTTCCTATAAGATAGCCCTGTTCAGGCAGGTCCTCAGGTTACGAAACAAGGCGATCCACCACCCCGCCACCCTCACGGAAAAGGATTTTGATGAAGCGATCGATGTGCTCAGAATGCTGGAGGTGAGGTTCTGATGAAGATCGAGGATATTAAGAGAATCGTTTTGCCTCCGGGGCCGGTATTAGGTCTTACGCTTCTGGGCATCCTGCTTATTTCCGCCCTTCTGTACTATCGGTCAGTGAAGATCCAGCGTTTTCTGGAGCCGGCGCTCGCTCTCTCTCAGCCGAGGAGCGAGTTTGCCTTTGCGGTGAATACGCTTCTGGCAGAGGAACTGAAAACAGCTGGGATACAGGGCGTGAGATTCGAGCTCGGGGCTCTTATCGTTGAGGAGTCGCTCATCTTCGATAGGCACCACCGAATGAAGGATTCCGCAATCCATCTCCAGAAAAAGCTGGGGAATGTCCTCCTCGCGGTGCTCAAGGACGAAACCATGCGGTCCGACATCGATCTCATCCTGGTTACGGCAGAGTTTCCCGTCACTCCCGGCAGGGACATGGACAGGAGAGCACAACTTCGCGCCCAGCACAAGGCAGAAGCGGTGCTGGGTTCTCTCGTGAAAGTCCAGCCTTTCCTCGGGAAGGACTACGCCACCTATTTTGCATCCACTGCCCTGCCGATGAATCCCTCGCAACGGCCCGCTCCGGTCATAAAATACATATTCATTCCGAGTGAGCAGCTCCATATCAAAGTTCTCCAGAGTCTCAGAAAATACGTTATGTGAGCGGAGGACGCCGTTTCCGGGCCGTGGAGAGAGAATTTGTAATCCAAAAGGGAATGTTCTATAGTTAAATCATGAGAAAGGATACCAGTTTCAGAGTGCTTCTCTCGGCAGCTGTTGTAATCTGCGTTATTGGCATGGCACCAGGAATCGTTCATGCCCAGGGAGCGGGTGAACCGTGCGCCCCGACCAGGCCGGATTCCCTGGGTCCTTTTTACAAACCGGATGCTCCGGTGAGGTCGCATGTCGGCGCCGGATATGTGCTCAGCGGTGTTGTCAGGTCATCACCGGATTGTTCTCCTGTTGCAGGAGCGCGGATCGAGTTCTGGCTTGTGAATCCTGAAGGGAGCTATGACGATGACCACCGGGCAACCCTCTTTGCCGATGAGAAGGGCTCCTACCGGTTCGAGAGCAATGTCCCGGCCCCTTATTACGGCCGTCCGCCCCATATCCATGTCCGCGTCTCCTCTGAGGGCTATCGATCCCTCATTACCCAACACTATCCGGTTCAGGGAGAGACTCAGGGAAGTTTTGATCTCGTTCTGATCCCGGCACGGTAGGCAAATGCTCCCGTGCCTGTTTGTCGTTCTGTCACGAATAAGACCTCAGGCATGAGAATGAGAAAGATGGCTCTGACGCTCCTCCTGTTGATCATACTCGTCTATGCCCTTTTCGTGGGGTGGGCGTATCTCATGCAGGGGAAAATGCTCTATTTCCCTCTCCGGGAGATCACGGCGACACCTCGGGATATCGGACTGGATTTTGAAAAGGTCACGCTCATGACAGGAGACAATGTCCGTATCGCGGCATGGTATATCCCGGCCCCTCACCAGAGAGGAGTTGTTCTTTTCTGCCACGGCAATGCAGGCAACATTTCTCACCGTCTCGATTCGATCCGCATTTTTCATGATCTGAATCTCGGCGTGTTCATATTCGACTACCGGGGATACGGGGAAAGCGAGGGCTCTCCGGGCGAGCAGGGTACCTATGCCGACGCCGAAGCCGCATGGCGCTACCTTGTCGGGGACAGGGCGATAGCACCGGAGAAGATCATCCTCTTCGGCCGGTCCCTCGGCGGAGCGGTCGCCGCAGACATCGCCCTCACGCACGGGGCCGGCGCGCTCATCATCGAGTCGAGTTTCACATCAGTTGCTGACCTGGGATCAGACCTGTATCCCTGGCTGCCGGTGAGACTTCTCTCCCGGTATCACTACCGGACTGGTGAGAAGGTCCGTGTCATCGGAATTCCCAAGCTCTTCATCCACAGTCCTGACGATGAGATCATCCCCTTTGATCATGGCAGAAGACTTTTTGAGCAGGCCGGCGAGCCCAAGGAATTCTTCATGATCCGGGGCGGTCACAATGAAGGATTCCTGCTCTCCGGGGAAGGGTACCGGCGGGGGCTGGATGTCTTTCTCTCGAAATACCTGTGATGTTTCGGTTCGGGAAAAGTGAGGTACAATGAAGGCAGGCAGGGAAGGAGGAACCATGGCGGACAAACCGAGTGAGAAGGAAGAGGAGTATTTCGCGCGTATCGAGTGCGAAAAGAAAAGGAAGCTCGAAGAGGCACGATTCAAAAAGTTAACGGTGGAAGATAAACAAAAAATCCGTGAAGCCCACTATATGAAATGCCCAAAGTGCGGCATGGACCTGCTCGAGATCGACTACCATGGAATCAAGATCGACAAATGCTGCGACTGCGGCGGTGTCTGGCTCGACCCCGGAGAATTAGAGGCCGTTGCGAAACAGGAGCATGGCAAACTCGGAAAGCTTTTCCATGGATTCAAATGACGATGTGCTATCCTGAGCTCTCACCGGGCATTATGCGCTCATTTCCTCGATTCGATAGTAACTCCCATGACCCGGGAAAATGATTGAGGACCTTCCCGAAGGCTTCAGGCTCTCGTTCAGGCTGAGCATGAATGCTTTCAGTGCCGCGACCTCCTTCCGGTAGACCTGATTGTCGCTATTCGGATTTGTCAGCAGATACCGGTAGAGACTCAGGTGCTCCTTTTCATCAGCAGAGAGGCTCTGCACATTCAGGAGAAAATCAGAGGTGAAGAGGAGCCCGAACTCCCTGTTGAGGAAGAAGACGAGACCGGGGGTATGCCCCCCATGGCTTTCGAGAACCTCAAATTTCAGAGCGCCGATGGGAATGGAAGAAATTATGGCGAATGCTCCTGCCATGCCCAGCGCCTGGACCGGGAAAAAGGTGATCTTCGCAGGGAACCTGCACTCCGTGAACCGTGAAGAAAGACGGGTATAGTATTTATTCAGACTCAG
>JBLNHB010000084.1:0-5166 GCA_050268805.1 bacterium
TCTGATGGTACTCGTATGTCCGAGGGAGCCGAGAGGATTGACGTTTCGGGCCACTCATCCTTCGCCCTTGAAAAGGATGAGGTTGTTCTCGTAAGCGGAGGAGCAAAAGGGATCACGAGTGAACTGGTCCTCGGGCTGGCCCGAAAGACGGGGGCAAAGCTTGCTCTCCTCGGCTCATCACCGCTTCCGCTGCAAGGAACGGATGATCAGGCGGCAGAGATTTTGGATAACCTTGAGCGGTATCGGAAGGAGGGGATCCCGTTCAGATATTATCAGTGCGATGTGACGGACCTCATATCGGTGCAGAGAACGGTGAAGGGCATCGAAAAAGAGCTGGGCCCCATCGCTGCCATATTCCACGGAGCGGGCATCAGCCAGCTGAAGCTCTTTCGTGACATGGATGTCGACAGTTTTCTGAAGGTCATCCGGGTCAAGGTCCGGGGACTGTATAATTTGCTTGTTACTGTTGACGCTGTGCATCTCAGGGCACTGCATGTGATCTCCTCCGTGCTCGGAAGGACAGGCATGAAGGGGCAGGCCGATTATACGTTAGCCAATGCCTGGCTTGAAAGCGCGGTGAAGAGCTTCAAGTCTGCATTCCCCCACGTCCACTGTCTTTCGCTCGGTTACTCAGTGTGGGCCGAAGCAGGGCTGGGGAAGAAACTCGGTGTTGTCGATATGCTCTCCTCATTCGGAATCACTCCCATCAGCACCCGTGAAGGTGTTGATGCGTACCTTGAGCTTCTGAGGAATTCACCGGATGCGCATAGTTTTGTGATTACCGGGCGAATGAGTCCGCAGCTTGAGGCGAACCTCTTTGTCCCTCCGGTTCACCTTGAAGGCCGTTTTCTGGAGCGGATCGTCAGATGGATACCGGGAGGAGAGATTGTTGCGGAGGCTACCGTTTCACACGCCACGGATCTCTACCTCGCCGAGCATGTTTTTGAAGGAACGCCGGTTTTCCCTGCGGTCATGGCGGTTGATGCCATGGTCCAGGCTGCCGCTGCCTGCACCGGGAAGACGGAACTTCCCATACTCCGGAATGTCGGTTTTCATCGGCCCCTCATCGTTCCGGAGTCTGCCGCTGTCGTTCTTCGCACCATCGCAGTTGTTGATTCCACCGAGGAGAATATGACCAGAGTAAAGGTGATCATGAGATCCGATGAGGACCGGTTCCGGGAGAATCACTTTGAGGCTGAGTGTCTGTTTGTCAAAGATCCTTTTTCGGGGAGCATGATGCCTGCCTGTCCGGTTCTCGGGAAAAAGCTTTCCCTCAATCCCGAGGATTTTAATCCGGACCCTCTCTTCCAGGGGAAGTTCTTCCGTCGAATATCCGGCGTATACAAAATCGATGAGTTTAAGGAAAGCATTACCGAGGTGACGGTTCCTATGGGAGAGCGCTATTTCAGGAATACCAATGGAGCGCTCGCGGTATTGACATCGCCGGCGGTTCGTGACGCTTTCCTGCAGTCGGGCGCGCTGCTTCTGCCATTCGGATACCTCCCGGTCAGCATCGAGGAAATCAGGTTTTCCCGTAAGATTACACCGGGCACGCGTATCATCTGTCATTGTACCGGGAGTGCGCTGCATGACAATTCATTCATCGCAGACATCGCGGTCTTTTCCCAGGATGGAGAGCTGCTCGAAACACTGCGCGGGATCCATCTCATAGCACCGAAGATGAAAGAACGTGTTCGCCGGGAGAGGATGTCTTCACCGGTCGCGGTCACTCGGATTGAGGACGACATTCGGACGCTGCTCCCTGAATTTCCCGTTGCGGTCGCTGTCATTGAGCATGCATCCCTTGATACGCTCCGGGAGATTTCGGAGATTGCTGAAAAGGACCGGCAGAGAATAGGGGAAAAACATGCACCCCCCCGCCAGGCATCGGCAACAGCGAATCTCGCTGCAACGAGACGGGCTGCCGTAGCATATGCGCAGCGGTATCTGAATATCAATATGTCGCCGCACCGGATTTCACTGACGTCCCATCAGGACGGTAAACCGGAACTTCATTTTGATGAAGTGGCCCTGTCTGAGGAATTCCGGGGCATTGATGTGAGCCTCACGGATGGTTTTGGAATGTTCATAGCCGTGGTGGGCCCCGCCCCTGTCGGCATTGATATCGAACAAGTGGAATCACGCGATGCCGAGCTGTGGTACGGATTGCTCGGCGAAGACGGCTACAATCTCAGCAGGCGCCTCGCGGAATCATCAGAAGAGTCCTTTGACAAGGCAGCGACACGGGTATGGACCATTCTCGAATCCGGGAAAAAGGTCAATGGTCTGAACCGCATTGTGCCGAACCTGCAGGAGAACCTGAATGGAAACTGGCTTTCACTCAGCACCGCGCCCGGTGGGAGCCTGCTGTTCCTCTCCGCGCTCCTCGCCACAGGGAGCGGTCCGAAAAACGTGGCTGCCCTTACAGTTGTTCTGAGCAGAAAGGCCAAGCCGGGAACGCAACAGCCCGCTGCACCGGAAGACACCCGCGGAGTTCCTCCGGAAGCAAACAGCAGAACCCCGGAGAAAATCCGGTCCCTCCGGGTCGCAAGCCGGGAAGAGCAGGAGTTCGAACACGTCATGGACGGTTTTTTATCTTTTCTTCAGAAGGCGAAGGTTGAATTTCAGAATGACCCTGACAGTCGCAATTTAGAACGGCATTATCAGCAATACAGTACGTTAATCATCGAAACCACAGAGGCGCTGAGGAGGATCCAGGACAGCCTTCCGTCGGGGTCCGTGTATCAGAAGCAGAGGAGGATGTATGACGCTGTCAGGCCGTTCTGCGAGGGATCCGTCATTTTCAGGAGGGCCCTCGACAAACCGCTCGGTTATCCCGGCGATTTCCTGCTCCTCGACATGATGTTCTCGAGCGTGCCATCGTCGCGCGGCCTTGGATATCATTTTGACCGTTATTTTCTTACCTATGCCGGCACCGAAGCGGTGCGCCAGCGGTCCTACTGGGTTATCAGCAGGGTCCTCGATATGTTCAGCCAAAGAAAGACGAAGGCCATCTCACTCCTCGATCTCGGCTGCGGCCCCATGACCATCGAGAAGATCCTGCTTGAGCAGATGCCTCCCGATGGCCGCTTGACACTCACCGGCTTTGATTTTGACGGAGCTGCTCTCGAGTACGCCAGGGCCCGTCTGGAGGACCCTCGGATAACTGTTGCCGCGAGTCAAAAAAACCTCGTCTCCCCCGAGGGGATTTCCGAGATTCGCCAGGCTGCTGCCCAGGCTGATGTCTGTATCTGCATGGGACTCATCGAGTACGTAAGTGATGAGTCTGCAACAGCAGTATTCGAAGCCTTGTTTGAAGGAAGCAGGCCGGGGACTCGCATCCTTACCAGTAACTACCGTCCCGGTCACTATGCTCAGACCGCCATGGAATGGTTTATCGACTGGTGGCTCATGTACAGAACCGAAGAGGATCTCATGAGGATTTTGAGGAATTCGGGGTTTGATGAGCATCATATGAAAACCAGCCGGGATTCTACCAACAGCATCGTTTTCCTCGACGTCCAGCGATGAATTCAAAAAATGATGAATATGCTATATTGAGGAAGTATGCCCATACACTATGATGCCATCGTAGTCGGCTCCGGATTGGGTGGTCTGACGGCAGGTGCACTGTGCGCCCGTGAAGGGATGCGGGTGCTCGTGCTCGAGAGACATGGAAAGTTCGGAGGGTGTGCAACGACGTTCAAGCGGAACGGCATGACTTTCGAGGTGGGCCTCCATGGTCTCGACGGCCTCGACCGTGCCGATGCGAAGAGATCGCTCTTCGAGGGACTCGGCATATTCGATGCTATTGAGTTTACCCCGATTCAGACCCTCTATGGAGTACGCCATCGGATCCTGCATGAGGAGTTTGTCATGCCGGTCGGGTTTGACGCTGCCGTTGCTGCTGCCTGTGCCCGTTTTCCCCATCGGCAGAAAGCAATCCAGAAATATTTCAGGTTTCTCCGGAACGTCCGGGATGCCGTATATTTTTACGGGTCCAATTCCAAGAGTTCCTCCTGGTGGCTCAGGAATGTGTTTCGTATTCCGAAGTATCTGTGGCTCCTCTTTGGGAATGAACAAAAAACACTCTCTTCATTCCTGCATGATCTTTTTGGCGACGATGAAGCCGTGAAAATAGCACTCTGGGCCAATGTCGGTTACTTCTCCGAAAATCCTGCAACAGTATCGACCATTTATTCCGCTGTCGGGCAGGCCTCCTATATCATAGGAGGGGCGTACTACATTAAATCAGGGTCTCAAACGCTGAGTGACTATCTCATTTCGCTCATTCGCAAAGCAGGCGGCGATGCATATACGCACCGGGTAGTAACACGAATCTTGATGGAGAACGGCCGGGCTGTCGGCGTGGAGCATGGAGAAGCCCGACCGATCGAAGAACGGGGGTGGAAGAGCGAGGGACAAGGGGCAGCGGAACAGGCGTTCGCGCCGATTGTCTTCGGAAATGCAAGCCCCCATGCCCTCAAGACAATGCTTCCCGAGGAATATCAGGAACTATTTTTTACCCCGTACAAGGGGAGGCCGACCTCAATTTCCCTTTGGAATGTTTATCTCATTCTTGACAGGAAACCCTCGGCATTTGGAGTGACTCAATATTCGACATTCCTTTATCCGAGCTGGTTGCGGAGATTGAATGAGTTTTCCCGCTCGTCAGTGCTCATGGAGAGCAACCCCGGGAGCGACATGCCCGGTTTTGTCTTTGTCGATTACAGCATGATCGATTCCGGTTTGAGCATACCCGATCGGCATTATGCGGTTCTGTGCGGAGTCGATCAAATAGAGAACTGGTCACGGCTCGATGAACAAACATATAAAGACAGAAAGGCACGCTGGATGGATGCGCTTATTGCGACGATCGATAGGGCCTTCCCCGGAATTTCCAGGAGCATTGTGTACAAGGAGATGTCAACCGCGTGGACAATCCAGAGACACATCCATACACCGGGCGGCGCTGTCTATGGTTTTACTCAGGAACCGGAGCATTCAGGGAGGTATCGCCCCGGAGCCAAGACCGCGATTCAGGGATTGTGGCTGGCCTCGGTTTTTGCGAAACCAGGCGGAGGGTTTACCGGGGCGATGCTCGCAGGTGAAAATGCTTTTCTCGATGCTACCAAGGATCTCCGGCGGAAGCGGTAACGTCGCAAG
>JBLNHB010000085.1:0-6703 GCA_050268805.1 bacterium
ATCTTGTAGCTGATCGACAGCCCGAGACCGGTCCCTTTCTCTTCTTTCGTCGTGAAGAAGGGCTCGAAGATGCGGGGAAGCGCCTCGTCGTCGATCCCCACACCGGTATCGGCTATGCGCACGAATATCTCATCGTCGCGGGCGCCGGTCGTGACCGTGAGGGTGCCGCGCTTGCCCATCGCAGCCACCGCGTTGTTGATGATATTCAGGAAGACCTGCTTCAGCTGGTCGGCATCGGCCATGACCGGGGGCAGGTCTCCATAGCATTCGAAAACCTGGATCTCGGTCGCCTTCAGCGGAATCGCCATCAGCTTGAAAACATCCTGCACCAGCCCGTTTACATCCGTCTCTCTCAGCTCGAGCGGTTTTTTCCGCGAGAACTCGAGGAGCTGCCGCACGATCTCCCGGGCCCTGAGCGACTCCTGTTCGATGATGGCGATGTCTTTGAGGACGACGTCCCGGTCGATTTCCTCCTTGATGAGCTCGGCGTATCCGAGAATGCTCGTCAAGGGATTGTTGATCTCGTGCGCCACATTCGAGGCAAGCTCGCCGATGGCGGCGAGTTTCGCGGCCTGAACGAGCTGCTGCTGGGTCTCCCTGAGCTCCTGCATCTTCTTCCTGAGATCGGTATAGAGGAGGATATTGTCGTGGGCGACCGTAAAATTGTTGGCAAGAATGCTGAACAGTTTCAGGTCCTCAGGCTGAAAGTTTCCGTCCATCTTGTTCACGAGCCTGATGGCGCCCCTCAGCTCATCATGGTATTTGAGCCAGACGACCATGACATTGCGGAGCCCCGCGGGATCGCCCGGTCCTCCAAGCGGGACCTCATCGCCCGGCGAGGGGTCATTGATGATGACGGCCCTTTGGTTGGACCGATTATACCATTCGTTCATCTTCACCCGGTCTATTGACGGCGGAACAGTCATTCCCGAAGGATTCGACAGTGCCTGGAGACGACCGTCCTTGTCAAAAACCATGATCCCTGCCGCCTCCGCCTTGACGATTCCCTTGATGTTCTCCATGGTCTCGTAGAGGAGGTTCCCGATGTCTGAAGAGCTGTAGAGGGAAACCGTTCCCTTGGACATGACCGAGAGCCGTTTCATGGAACTGGTGATTCTGTCATGGCTCGCTTTCAGGGAGAGGCTCATCTCATTGAACATCCGGGCGAAATCGTTGAACTCCGTATTGTCCTCGAAATCGGTGGTATACCCGAGATTCCCTTTCGAGATCTCCTTCGTCGCCCTCACAAGACGATTGATCGGTCCTGTTATTTGCCTCGTCAGGAAGACGGCGACGAGGACGGCGAGAGCAAGGGCACAGATGAGCATCGCGATCATGAGATCCTGTATTTTGACGACCTTCCCGATCGCTTCTTCAGTTTTCTGCTGGAGTCTCTGGTTCGCGAGGATGGTCATTTCCTGGGTCCGCTCGAGGATCCTGTCGCCGATGCCTGCGGCCGTCCGCTTCACCCGGTCCAGGCGCGTCTTGTTTGCGGTCGTTGTAATGAACCCGCTCAGGGCATCCTTGAATTCCTCCGTGAGCTGCTGGACCTCCCGGATGCGTCGTGCAATATCCTCGTTATGGTGGCACCCGCTGCACCGGTTCACCGCGGCATCGAGGGACGTCACATTCTGGACAATTTCATCGAGCTCCCTGCCCAGTCCGGTCCCGACGGTAAAAAGGTTGCCCTGTACATTCTGGACATTGATCACAAGGTCCTGACGGATGATCTCGACCTTGTGGAGGCTGATGAGGTTCCGGAGATCATTGTTGATCCGCCGGAGTGTGAAAATCGACGCCCCTCCTCCGATGACAAAGAGGAGAAAGAGAACGAACAATGCCTTGATGATCTTCTTTTTCATAGCACCAGCATCAGCGGCCCGGACGTTTTTTATTATACTAAAATACTCCCGTGGAGTTCGCGGGGCTTGTTCCTGTGCTTTTTAGCTTACCAAGCCGCATGCTCCCCTGTCCATGGAGTTCTCCATCCGTTTCCCGGCTGGAGCATGGATACTCCCTTTCCGGTCGTGCTAAGATAGAACGCTCACGGCGCTTTTCCTGAAGTGCAGAAGGAGGATACCATGAGGTACCAGGCGGGAAAGCAGGGAAGGATCTTCATTGCAAAGTTCGATGACGGCGACAATATCCTCGAAGGGATCAGCACCCTTGCCCTGAAAGAACAGGTCCGGTCTGCGGTCTTCTTCCTGGTCGGGGGCATGAAGGAGGGAAGATTCGTGGTCGGCCCGAAGGACGAGACCTTTCCGCCCGTGCCCCTGTGGAGCGAGATCAGCGAGAGCCATGAAACATTCGGGGTGGGGACGATTTTCTGGGAAGGCGATACACCAAAGCTTCACTTTCACGGAGCGTACGCGAAAGGAGATTCGGTGAAAGCGGGATGCCTGAGGGAAAAGGCACGCACGTTTCTCATTCTTGAAGCTGTCATTCTCGAGGTGGAAGGAGTTTCCGCTGCGCGGAAACGGGACGAGGCGAGCGGCCTTTCCCTGCTCCAGATCTGATCTCCTGAATATTAGTAGTGGAGTATCTCAATCAGCGTCTTGTAGTCTTCCTTTTCGCCGGGAGCGGTGGAGAGCACCATCCGGGAATCGAATACTGCCAGGGCCTTCTGGCGGCTTCCCTGGATCTCGGGATCATTCTTGATGCCCATCATGATAACCGTTGACGCCTCGCCGTAATCTTCGAGCGCGTTATTGGCGAGGGCCAGGCCATAGTAGGCGGGATAGAGGCTCGGCGCCCTCTTGAGGGCGTCCTTGTAGTGTTTCAATGCAAGGGTGTATTTCTTGAGACGGTAATAGGCATTGCCGAGATTGTAGTACGCCATCTCCGGCGACTGGTAGAGGGGGTTCTTGAGGGCATTCTGGAACTGCTTGATCGCCTCGTCCCACTTCCCTTCCCTCGTATAGACAACGCCGAGGTTGTTGTGGGCATCGGAAAATTCCGGGTCGGCATCGATCGCTTCCCGGAAGGATCTCTCCGCCTTATCGAAATCTTCGAATTTCAGGTGGATAAGACCGAGGGCATTATGCACGAGCTTGTTGTTGTGATCCGTTTCGAGTGCCCGGTTCAGTTCGACGAATGCATCCTGGTACTTTCCCTCTTTCATGTAGGAGAGTCCCAAATCATAGTGCGCATCCGTCTGGTTCTGACTCTTCGAATCGGGTGTTGAAGAGCACGCGAGGGCGAGGAGGCAGAGCACCAGGCATGTCAACCGTACAATCAGTCTCGTATGCAAGGCCATTCCTTCCTCTCTTCCCGATTGATGTTCCTGCTGTTCCGGCGTACGTATTTAATCATAATTACATCTTCAAATACAATAAACAGGGGACCTATCCTTCGATTGCGCGGAGGATTTCCCCGAGGGAGTCGAGACCGCGGGAAAACTCCTGCTCGCCCAGAGAGAGGGAAAACCCCTTTTCCCTGAACTGGATGCCCGCACGGCTTTCTGTTAATGCAAACATCTTTTCCAGGCTGATCCTCGTGTCGTCCCTGAATGAGACGGTAAGAACGCTCCCGCCCATGGAGAGGCGGCCCACATGGAGCCTTCTCGCGAGAGCCCTCAGCGACACAATATCGAGGAGCCTCGCTGTTTCAGGAGGTATCCTCCCGAAGCGGTCCTCCATTTCCGCCCTCAGGTCCGCGAGTTGAACTTCATCGCGGATGCCGGCCATTCTCCGGTAGAGGGACAGCCTGATCGCCTCATTCCCCACATAGGTATCAGGAATGAGAGCATCCACCGGAATCTCGATCTCCGGCTCGTGCTCCTCTTCAACGGGCGTCCCTCTCAGTCGTTCGACCTCCTTCTTCATCATATCGAGGTAGAGGTCAAACCCGACCTCATGGATATGGCCCGACTGCTCATAGCCGAAGAGCGTTCCCGCTCCCCGTATCTCGAGGTCCTTCATGGCGAGCTTCAGTCCCGCTCCGAGATAGCTCAGCTGCTCGATCGCCTTGAGCCTCCTTTTTCCCGGTTCCGTCATCCCTCGTGCGACATCCACCATGAAGTAGGCGTATGCCCTGACACTGCCTCTCCCCACCCTGCCCTTCAGCTGGTAGAGATCAGCGAGCCCGAACCGGTCGGCCCGGTCGACAATGATCGTGTTCGCGGTGGGGATATCGATGCCCGAAGCTATGATATTCGTGCAGAGGAGGATATCATGCTCGTGCTTCATGAATCCGATCATGATATCCTCGAGCTCCTTGGCCTTCATTTGGCCATGCGCCGATACGATTTTCAGGTCAGGAAAGAGCTTCCGGAGGAACTCTTTCAGCTTGTCGATGTCCCCGATCCGGTTATGGACGAAAAAAACCTGCCCTCCCCGCGCGATCTCGCGGGAGACCGCTTCTCTGATGACCTGTTCCTCGAACCTTCCGACGACGGTCCTGACCGCGAGCCGCTCCTCGGGAGGCGTTTCGATGATGCTCATCGTCCGTATTCCGGAGAGCGCCATCTGGAGCGTACGGGGGATGGGGGTCGCGCTCAGCATGAGGCAGTCGATCCCCTTCCTGAGCTCCTTGATCTTCTCCTTCTGCGCTACACCGAAGCGGTGTTCCTCGTCGATGACGAGGAGCCCGAGGTTGGGGAAATCGATCTGTCTCCTCAGAAGAGCGGTCGTTCCGATGATGATGTCGATCTCGCCCTTCCGGATGCGCTCGAGGGTGTCCCGTATCTGCCCCCCGGTCTTGAAGCGGCTGATGAAATCGATCACGACGGGAAACGCCGCGAACCGCTCTTGAAAATTCAGGAAGTGCTGCTCACAGAGAATGGTTGTTGGAACAATCACCGCCACCTGCCTGCCGTCATAGACAGCCTTGAAGGATGCCCTCATGGCGACCTCGGTCTTGCCGAACCCGACGTCGCCGCAGAGGAGCCGGTCCATCGGTATCTCGGATTCCATGTCCGTGGAGATGTCCCTGATCGCCCTCATCTGGTCTTCCGTCTCCTGGTAGGGGAAGAAGCTGTAAAATTCCCGGTGCACTTCCGAGTCGGGTGCTACCGCATATCCCTTTGTCACCTCCCGCTCCGCGTACAGCTCCACGAGCCTTGCCACGATGAGATCAATCTTCTTCCTCGCCTTTGATTTTTTCCGGTTCCATGTCCTTCCTCCCATCCGGTCAAGGGATGGGACAAACCCCTCTTCAGCCCTGAACTTGTGGAGCCTGTCGATATGATAGAGCGGCACATAGAGGAGAGCGTTGTCCGCGTACTCCACGAGTGCGACTTCTACGGCAGCGCCGTCCCACTGGTGCCGGGCAAGCCCCCGGAACCGTCCGATACCGTGCTCGTCATGGACGACAAAATCTCCGGCGGCAATGTCTTCGAAACGGTCGAGAAATCTCTCACCTTCCCCGGAAACTCTCTTCACCAGGACAATGCTCTTTCCGAAGAGCTCTTTCTGGGTGAGGATCATGAGGCCGCGGACGAAGATGCCCTCTGAGAGGCTGCCCACGGCGACCGCAATCCTTCCCGGATAGGCTGCGGTTTCGCCCATCGCGAGCACCGGGACATGCATCCCCCGCTTCCCGAAAAGCTCGCTCATCCGCTTTGCCTGGTACTCATGGGGCATCATGATGACAATGGTTTCACTCCTCCCATCGAGGACATCCGCTATCTCTTCCACCGATTTTCTCTCGCTCTGGAGAATGCCGGTACCCCCGAAGGAGAGGAATCGGTCTTCGATGCCGCCGCCCGAAACAAAGGAAAGGGTGGTGATATCGAGGTCATCCCTCCTGGCGGTCAATGCGCCGTCGATATCAAAGAGCTTCCGCGTTCGGCCCGCGATATCAATCAACGGGATCTCTCCTTCACCGGCTCCCGGTCCCGTGGCAGGATAGAGAAAGATATCATCCCTCATCCCCGAAGACCGCTGGGTATCGATATGAAAATCTCTCACCGACTCGATCTCATCGCCGAAGAACTCGATCCGCACCGGCTGATCCTCTGTTGTCGGAAAGACGTCAATGATCCAGTTCCTCACCGAGAACTCGCCCTGCTGGGCAACGACAGACAACTCCCGGTAGCCGAGCCGCCTCAGTGATCCCGCCAGATCCTCCCGCTCCACGGAGGCGCCTTTCCTGATATGGAGAAAGCGCGGTCCGTTCTCCCCGGAATTCCCTATTCTGCAAAGCACGGCCTCTGGGTATGAAACGATCGTGCGGATCTGCGACTGGAGGTGGAGGACCCTGGCCTGCTCCCCGATGAGATGCGGCTCATCGGGATAGGGAAGCACCTCAACCGAATCAGAAGAAAAGAACTGCCGGTACACGAGAATGTCGTTCTTTAGGATCTCGGCCTGGTGCTCATCAGGCGCGACGACCAGCACGGGTTCGTCGAGCGATGCAAGGAGCAGGGCAGCGGCAGAGCCCTTGAGACCGCCGATAAACCGCTCATCGCGACGACAGACATTCTCGTGAGAGGTCTTCCGGAGCACCTCGTGAATGTTCATACATTCATTGTACACAAAAAACCTTTGATTGCCGGAAGCGCCGGCGCGAATGAGGCCGCTCCCGGGCCTCTTACCCGGCATAATCCTTTTGTCCTTGATTTTGAAACAAAAAATCCCCCGTGGTAGGCTAAAAATCGGAGGACAATAGGAAGTTCTACCGATTATCATCCTCCGGTATTCCTGATATCCTAGAGTCAAGAAAAGCACAAGGAGGACACGAAGATGACAGCGTATGCAGAAAG
>JBLNHB010000086.1:0-11235 GCA_050268805.1 bacterium
CTAACGGTCGGGTCAGCCGCGTTGAGCAACGTCGGCTGCAACCCGTTGTTGGGCAGCGTGACGCTATTTTGCATTGCGGGTTTTTCACGTTGCCAGTTTCTCTCGACGTCTCACGTGAAGGCACCTAGGTCATTTGTTTACAGTAGCCATTTGCTTTCCATACCTTGCAACGACGACAATAACGGCTGCCCACAAAGCCACTGCATATACGCCATAGAAGATCGTATCGTTCCTGGGGGACAAAGATAGTGGAACGAGAATGGACAGGAAACCCGTGGAACTTGCGTGCATGAGTTGGGCCAGCAATACGCTTCTAGTATTGGTGTAAACCCAGATAACGAGGACTCTCATCGCCGTCATGCTAACAAGAAACATGGCAAAGTGCGGCATCCAGTAAACCCCGCGAGAACCTGAGGCAGTTAGGTAGTCAGCCGCCAAGTGCCATAATGAGTGGAGTACACCGAGAAAAATACCGACGGCCAAGGCGCTGTGTTCCAACTGCATCTTGGGCAGAGCAAATCCAGTCCACCCAATCTCCTCGAAGAAACCGGCCAAGAGGCCAATCAGGATGCCCATCGGAAAGAAGTACGGAGCGAAATCCCTGGAAAGAAGAACAACAAGCCCCAGTTGGACGGCTAATATCAGGACAGGGAAAATGAGAATCGCGGAGTACCAACGCACATCAACTCGCCATAGATACATCCGAGAGAAAAGGTCCCGGAGACCGCTCTTCCCATCCACAAGATAAGCCATGACGATACCAGCAAGACTTGGGCCGACCAACATCGGCAGAAACACGAGCAGGGCATCGGTGAACTGCAAAGCCTCACCGCGTATAAACTTCGGCCCGACCGCTGCGAAAGAGCCTCCCCAAGCTACCAGGAAGGCAAGGGCGAAGTACGATAGACCCGCGTGGCGTTGAATGTGAGACCTGAGACCCATATCTCTCTCCTCTTGAGACATTAGATACGCTCGAAGCGATGGTGACGTGCTCCGTGCAGATTCAGGAAAAGCAGTTGACTGGCTGCACAACATGAACACTGTCTCTCGCCGCCTAACGGCGCGGCTGAGGGGCGCGAGTTTCGCGACCCTCTCAAGCCGAATGGTTAGAAGGAACGTTTATTCCAGTATAGAGTTAATTGAATTCCGACTAATATGCCAAGTCCATAAAAGAGGGAAATTAATCCGTACTCACTTAGTATCTTGTGCTTAATTCCTGAACTGATGAGTACGCTTAAGCCTATTACTATAAAGAAATGTGCTCCAAAATGAAAAAACGATAGAGGGCGTTTTAATTTAAGAGGGTTATCGTTCCAATTCGGCTTGATAATTTCTCGTCCGCGGGCTGCTCTTGTAATGAGGGGAGTGGCGACAATTCCAAATATTAGCGGAACCAAAATCGCAAGCGCTGGGAGTTGCGGCTTTGTTTCGATAGGCAGGAATAGATTAGGTAAAGCGCAGAGCACGAGAATCGCAGCTTTTATTTTTCCTGTTTTGTTCCAGTTATTCATATTGACGTGCGCGACTAACAATGAGTTGAGCCGATTCATCGGCTCGAACGCAAGATTAAACCATATACCTTCCACCTGCTTTACGATAAGTGATATTGTTAAGCTCTTTTTGTGTTTTCTTTTTTTACGCGAAAATAAAAAGGGGAATAAATAATAAGACTGTTGAGCAAAGCGCCAAATAACCCAACACCTATGCCAACGAGTGGTGACTTGTCAAAGAGATACGGATTGATTTGTTCTAAAATAGGAACAAATATTATACTCCATGGTAATGACAGTATAACCAACGGAACTCCAGAAAACTCGGAATGTACTCGATCAAAAAACAGTAAGTACAGAATCCACAGTATGCTTATGGCTACTAGACATAAATAACAGCCAATGATAATTGCTCCTGTTTTTTTCATTATGTCTCCAATTTAATCGCGGCGGTAAGCGGTCCGCGCGTAGCGAGCGTCCGTCTTGACTGCCTGCTTCTTCGCCCGAAATAGGAGAAAAGAGGGCAGGTCTTGCAATATCATAATTCTATCTTCCCTCTCCTTCACCACCCTGATGATCTCAATTCTTCTGCCAACGGCTTTCTTCCCTAACTTACCGTATTATAATCTACTCGGAACAGTTTGGCGATTTCTACTCTCTCAGTCCTCCGATTCGATGCATCCACAGCAATCTGACGGAGGATGGTCTCAGTGAAGGACATTTCGGCTTTGTTTGATAGAGAGGAGCGACAAATAAAGATCCCGGACGAGACGGAATGAAAGCGTGCACGTTCTGAGATTAATAAGTATAATAGTTGCTATACCGTTCGGGAGGAGCCATGGAGACCTTGAAGCTGGAAAGAATCAGAGACGATGTGCGGGAAATCGTGCGGCCCTTTCTCGAAGACGTTCTGAAGAGCGATTCCTCGATTCACTCGATCCATATTGTGGGGAGTGTCCTCACCGAGGATTTTGTGAAGGGGACATCCGATATCAACAGC
Organism: bacterium; assembly: GCA_050268805.1. Classification (GTDB taxonomy): domain Bacteria; phylum Nitrospirota; class Thermodesulfovibrionia; order Thermodesulfovibrionales; family BMS3Bbin05; genus JBLNHB01. The sequence continues at coordinate 2,491 of JBLNHB010000086.1, forward strand.
GTGATTTTGATCAATACGATGAACTTTTCTTTTCTTGATCATATCTCGGCTCTCGGGAAAAAATACGGCAGGAAAAGGATAGCGGCGCCGCTGGTGATCACACCCGAGTATATGAATGATTCTCTCGATACCTTCCCGATAGAATTCCTGAACTTCAAGCTCATTCATCAGACAGTATACGGTCCTGATGTTTTTTCCGGTATTGAAATAAAGAAGCACGAGCTGAGGCTTCAGTGCGAGCGGGAGATAAAGAGCAAACTATTATGGCTCAGGCAGAGCTACGTCTCATCTGCCGGAGACAGAAAACTTCTTCTCGAACGGATGGTGAGATCTCTCACGGGGTTCCTGCCGCTGTTCAGAGCGATTTCTTCTCTTAAAGGCCGGAACCCGCAAATAAACGGAATCGATGAGGTTCGCGATATCGTTTCCTGCTGCAGTCTCAAGACCAATGCCTTTGAAAAAATCTTGCGTGTCAAGCAGGGAGTCCACAAGCCCTCAACAGCGGAAATGCCAGCCCTGTTTGAAGAATACTACCATGCAACAGAAGAGATTGCCCAGCTCATCAATGACCTTGCGGTATAAGCTCGCAGCCTTCTTTATCCTAATCCTGTGCTTTATTCCGGCATTGATATGTGCCGTCACGCCTTCTATTCCCGATGTGCCTCGGGACTATGTTGTCGACCTGGTGAATATCATCAGTCCTGATGTGGAAACGAAACTTGACGGGTACCTCAAGGAGCTTGAGGAGAGGACGACCGCTCAGATTGTTGTCCTGACAATAAAGAGTCTCGAGGGTGAGCCGATTGAGCAGTTTTCGCTCGATGTTGCGCACAACAAGTGGAAACTTGGGCAGAAAGGAAAAGACAACGGACTACTGATCCTTGTCGCTTTGGATGACCGGAAGTACCGGATCGAAGTCGGCTACGGATTCGAAGGCATATTGCCAGACAGCCTCGTCGGAAGCATCGGGAGACAGTACTTTGTCCCCTATTTCCGGCAGGGGGATTATTCGAACGGTATCTATTCAGGAACAGTTGCGATAGTAAATGAAATAGCCAGAAGCGAAAACGTGGTAATAACGGGACTGAAAGCTATCCCAGGCCCCGTCAACGTCATTGCCTATAGAAAGAGTCTTAGCCCCTTCACCCTCCTGATTCTGGTGATCATTTTCATCGGAATAGTGATCGTGGTTATTCGACACCCGTGGCTCATCTTGTTGTTTCTCTCGAGCGGACGCCGGGGCGGTTGGGGAGGAGGGTTTGGTGGCGGAGGATTCGGAGGTGGCGGAGGAGGCTTCGGAGGGGGGGGCGGTGGTGGATTCGGCGGGGGTGGAGCCTCGGGGGGCTGGTAAATCTTTAGGGCGAAGACTCACAATAGTGGTACTTCAAAATCATTGAGAGACAAGAGTGGAGGTGGAAGATGAGTCAGGGAGTCAAGGTCTTTCTCGCGGTCCTCGTTGTTCTCGCATTGGTTCTCTTCGGTGTTGTGAGCTGGGGGATCGGGCAATACAACAGGGTGGTGACAATGGATGAGAAGGTCGACTCGAGCTGGGCACAGGTCGAGAACCAGCTCAAACGAAGGTATGATCTTATCCCGAATCTCGTGGAGACCGTTAAGGGATATGCGAAGCACGAGCGAGAGCTCTTTGAAAAGATCGCAGAAGCGAGGACAAAATATTTTCAGCAGACCTCGGTCCAGCAAAAGATTAGTGCCGCAAATCAGCTTGAAGGAACCCTTTCGCGCCTCTTACTCTTGCAGGAGCAATACCCGCAGCTCAAGGCGAATGAATCGTTCCTGAAACTTCAGGACAGTCTTGAGGGCACCGAGAACAGGATTGCTGTTGAGCGGCAACGCTATAATGAGACGGTGAGGGAATTGAATACCTACCGGAGAACGGTTTTAGGAAGATTTTTTGCCTCCCTTGCGGGGGTCGGAGAAGCTCCTTATTATGCATTGCCTGAAGGGCAGGGAGAGACGCCGAAAGTTACATTCTGATTCTTCCCATCGGGCTAAAGAATAGGATGTTTTTGCCCGATGGATACCATTATAGTAATGATATTTATTCCTTGCGAATATGGAGGTTCTTCACATGATAAAGAAAATCTTTCTGATACTTTGTCTCGTGGTTCTTGTCTCGGCTTCTTCATTTGCTGAAGAGAGCGTCAAGGAAGATGGAAAAAAAATAGGAAAGGAATTGAAGGAGGCGGGGGTAGAAACCGGAAAAGCGGTGAAGAAAACAGGCCCGGCAGCGAAAGAGGCAGGTAAGACAATCGGAAAGGATTTTAAGAAGGCAGGAAAAGAAATAGGGGAAGCCTTCAAAGGAGCGGGGAAAGAGATTGGCAAGGCGACCAAAGGGGAATAATCTTGGGAAAGGCTCTTTACCTGTTTTGCAATCTGTCAAGAGATTCATCATCCGATCAGATTGTATTCTCATTTGTGAAAACTGCCAAATATTCCCGTTTAATCAAGGGGGAAACCTTAAGGGATGTTTTAAGTCTATATTTGTAACGCACTGATTCTACAAGTTTTTGTTGACAAAATTTTGATCTGATGGTTTAATTGCAGTATGGTAGGTTTATCAATACAGGAAGGCAGGAAGCCGGTGTCAATACTTGTTGTTGATGACATGAAGACAAACCTTGAACTTCTCGATCTCGTTTTCAGGGCAGAGGGGTTTGATGTGGTGACCACGCAGGACGGGCATGCCGCCCTTCGGGTTTTCCGTGAAAAAGAATTCGACCTTGCTGTTCTGGATGTGATGATGCCCGAGATGGATGGCTTTGAACTGTGCAAACGAATCAAAGAGAGCAGGGGAAACCGTTTCTTCCCGGTCATACTGCTCACGGCCCTAAGCGACAAGCGAAGCAAACTTGCAGCACTCGAGAGCGGTGCAGACCATTTCATCAGCAAGCCCTTTGACAAGGTCGAGCTGATTGCAAAGATGCGTTCACTCATCAAATTGAAAAACCTCCAGGATGAACTGGACCATTCGGAGAATATCATTCTCACGCTTGCTGTTGCTCTCGAATCGCGGGACCCCTACACGAAGGGTCATTCAGTCCGCGTCGGTGAGCTCTCGAAGATGTTTGGCGATTATCTCGGGCTGAGCGAGCGGGAGCAGGAATATCTGAGGAAAGCCGGTTACCTCCACGATATCGGAAAGATCGCGATCAGTGAGCAAGTGCTCTGCAAGGAACAGGACCTTACCGACGATGAAATGAGGCTCATCAAGAAACACGTTATCGTCGGAGAAGATATCTGCCGGCCGCTGGACTCGATGAAATCCATTCTCTGCGCCGTACGGCATCATCATGAGCGGTGGGACGGACGGGGGTTCCCCGACGGACTCTTGGGAGAAGACATACCGCTCATGGCGAGGATCCTTTCCATTATCGACTCCTTTGATGCCATGGTCTCGGGAAGGCCCTATCGCGGGAAAAGGCTTGCCAGGGAGGCTGTCGAAATCATGCAGAAAGAGAGGGAACTTGGACAGTGGGACCCGAAGCTGGTTAGCTATTTCGTCAATATGATACAAGCACGGGGTGAGGAGTTTTACCGGGATGATTAAGATTTTTATTGCCGGAGGAAATGTTGTTTGCAACGCCCTTATTTCCATGCTCAAAGAAGAAGTCTATGCCGGTGTTGTTGGGGTATTTGAGAAGCGTCACGATGCCCCCGGCGCATTGCTTGCCAGAGAATTGCAGATTCCCGTCTTTGACCAGCTCCAGGACATTACCAGCGTCAATCCTGAAATCATCGTTAATCTGACAGGGAATCCGCTCATTACGAGAGAGGTCCGGGAAAGTTATGGCGGCATCGAGGTCATTGAAGGTGCCGGTGCGCAATTCCTCCTCGAGACGATTGAGCGACTCAAGAGGCTGAGGGTCGATTCCAAGAAGGCAGTAGAAGACCAGAGAGCTCTCTTTGAATTTTCCCGCAAAATTCAGACGGTTCAGCAGCAAGAATATCTCTTTGACAGTGCTCTTGATATCGGGATGGAAATATCGGGGTGTCCCGGAGCTTTCATCGCCGTCATACGGAATCATGATGTGCAGATCGTTACCCACAAGGGGTTGAGCAAGAAATTGCTGAATGCCGCGATGCAACAGAGTACCCCTGATTCGATCTTTGGTCAACATCTGAAGGATGGCGATATCGTTGAGGTACGAGATGTCATTAAGGAAAGCCATCTGAAGGAAGACCAGGTTTTTTTATCGGAAAGATTGCGTGCCTTTATTGTATCCCCTCTGGCGATCTCCGGTGAAATCAAATGCCTCCTGTTCCTCGGTGATTATAAACCTCGTACGTTTTCCCGGCGTACAAAAGTATCGGTCGCTCTCTTGCTCTCACTGGTAGAAACTGCTCTGCATTGGATCAAGAGGAATGAACTCAGGGAAGCGGAACCGGGTGAAGCCGCAGCCGTGGTGCGGCCCCCGGATGAAGTGCTGAAGGAGGAAGGGAGGAAAGCTCTTGCCGGGGTTCCGGCCGACGAGAGGACAGCGCAGCTCAGGAAGGTGAATGAAGAGCTCGAACGAGCGAATCAGATGAAGAGCAGAATTATCGCCAATATGAGCCATGAACTCCGGACGCCGCTGAATTCCATCATCGGGTTTTCGAATGTGCTCCTTGAACGAACCTTCGGTTCCCTGACAGAGAATCAGCAACGATATATCGAGAATATTAATGCGTCAGGGCACTACCTGCTTGAGCTGATTAATAATATGCTCGACATAGCAAAGATCGAATCCGGGAAATTCGAATTGATTCTTGAGACCGTCAGGGTCGAAGATGTGGTCCAGAATGTCATCGGCACCATGCATCCTCTTATAGACAAGAAACTCTCCGATTTCGAGATCGAGATCGCCGAGGATGTCGGCGAGATGACAGCTGATGTTGTCAAGCTGAAACAGATACTCTACAATCTGGTGTCAAATGCCGTTAAATTCACTCCTCAGGATGGGAAGGCCGGCATCAAGGTTATCAAGAAAAAGGTCAATGCCGCGGAGTATGTACAATTTTCGGTGTGGGACAATGGTATCGGTATAGCACCCGAAGACCGGGAAAGGATATTCCTTGAGTTCGAGCAGGTCGATAATTCCTTTGTAAAAAAATTCGGCGGCGCCGGACTTGGTCTGGCTCTCACAAAAAAGCTCGTTCAGATACAGGCGGGCGATATCTGGGTGGACAGCAAACTGGGTGAGGGGAGCACGTTCAATTTCACCCTGCCGGTGATCTCTACTGTCGAAGGAGTTTCTGCTCAGCAGCCGGCAGAGGCCATCTCTCTTGACTTCCCCTGGATGAGTGAAGATGCACCCCTGGTTCTCGTCGTGGAAGACGATATTTCAACGGCCGAGCTTCTCACCATCCATCTCACGCAGGCAGGATACCGTGTTTCTCATGCATATAACGGCGAGGATGCCATTCAGAAAGCGCAAAAGCTGAATCCTTTCGTTATCACGCTTGATGTCATGATACCCGGAAAGGACGGGTGGGAAGTGCTTCAGGAGTTGAAGGGAAATCCGAGCACTGCGGATATTCCTGTGATCATTCACTCGGTCATTGATAATAAAGATCTTGCGTTCGCACTCGGTGCAACGGACTATCTCCTCAAACCGCTCGATAAGGATGCCCTGTTGTCCAAGTTGGAAGATATATCTGTTTCCAAGGGCCGCGCCAGTGCTCCTATGACGATCCTGATTGTGGAGAATGATGAAAAAGAAGTTGCCCGTCTGAAGGAAGTGATTGGGAATGAGAAAATCCTCTTCTATACTGCAGCGACGGGAAAACGCGGGCTCGAGCTCGCCTTTGCCTTGAGGCCGGGACTCGTCATTCTTGATTTCGACCTTTCTGATATGCAGAGTTTTGATTTTGTCAGAACCCTGAAGGACGCCCATTCCACAAGGGATATTCCCATCTTCATCCTCTCGCAGAAGGACCTTTCGGTTGATGAACGGTTGGCTCTCGTGGGGAAAATAGAAAGGATCATGAAGAAACAGGCATTCGATACCAGGGGGCTCATTGATCATATCAAAGAACTTGAGATTTTCTTTCCCAGGAAAGCGGGGCTGGTGGACGAACAGACCGGGCTCCTCAATCACCGGTATTTTCATCTGAGGCTTGCGCAGGAGGTTGAGCGATCCACGCGATATAAATTGCCACTCATCCTTGTTATGGTCGATATCGATGATTTCGGCCATTACATTCATGAGAAAGGTGAGCACTATGCGACCAGTGTCTTAAAGAAGGTCGCCGAGCTTCTGAGAAAGAATATCCGGGGATCTGATGTGCTTGTCAGATACGGCGGCGATGCTTTTGCTATTATCCTCCCCAACACCGTGGTCTCGGCAGGGCTTTCTCTGAGCAACAGGTTCAATGCGATCGTAAAGAATTATCCGTTCCTCTTTGCAGACATTCAGCCAAAAGGAAAGATCACGGTAAGTGTGGGATTGACATTCCTCGATGGACAGTCACCTGAGGAGCTCATTCTCTGCACAGAGCAGGCAATGAGAAAGGCCATAGAGAAGGGGGGAGATCGGGTGGAAGTGTACGCAAAAGAAGCCCTCCAGAACTCGCCCACACCATAACCATCTTTGCTTTATGACATTTTGCCCTCTCTTGATTTCCTTTCCGTGACACTCTTGTGAAATTCTAATTTCCTCTGCTTGGCCGCAAAGAAGAAGCGGTTCTTTCCGATGAGGCCCTTTAGAAAAATTCCCTGTTATTCGTGGTCATCATTGAATTAGACAGTGCCACAAGGTAAAATTTGGTGGAACGAAGAGGAAGTAACCCTAAGCCTTAGCGCTACTGACAAGATGTCGGCTGTGAGTAGCTTAATGGTTAAATATGTAATACAAAATTATATTTAAAGTATTATATTTAAAATAAAATAAGATACATAATAAAAATGTTGACAAATAGATTTATTTTATGTATACTTTTACCAGAAGTATGAAATTATTACTTTTTTATGGTTATTAGAAATGCTAGTTGAGAAACAGAAAAAAAGAAAGAAAAAGGTTTCGCGGTTCGCAACATCGTTCAGTATGCGGTTCGACTCTTTTACCCTTGATATGCTGGATCGTATATCATGGGACGAAGACAAGACAAGACCCGAAGTCATCAGATCGGCGGTAAAATTTCTCTTCCTGAAAAAATACGATCTGTCCGAACTTGAAGAGTTACGGGAAAAGCACCGCAACAACCTTGACTTTCTCAAAAATGAAGACTAACTATCGGATATAGGCGAGGGTAACGTATCTCCGCATCATCCGATGGGTATTGAAATAATACGCAACTTTCGCGATTGCGTTCTTCATCATCATTGTCCATTTGTCTCGATCGGAATAGTATAACGGTATAATAATATGCTCCATTTTAAAGTAAAGGTCAGCGGCATCTGTCTTGTCTGATGCTTCAGGAAGTTTTGCATTCGGGACAGGGGCAGGCCCAATAGACCACCCTGTTACTCCCTCAATATGTCCTTCGATCCACCACCCATCGAGCACGCTGAAATTCAGTACCCCGTTATGTGCAGCCTTCATTCCGCTGGTGCCTGATGCCTCAAGGGGCCGGAGAGGATTGTTCAGCCAGACATCGACCCCGGAAACGAGTCTTAATGCAGTATCAATATTGTAATCAGGCAGATAGGCGATCTTCAGATAATCCCTGAGCATCCGCGCATGGGACAGTATCTTCTTAATCAGTTGTTTGCCTTCGTAATCCCTCGGGTGTGCCTTGCCGGCAAAAATGAGCTGGATTTTCCTCTGACCGATTCGTTTGAGCTGCTCAATATCCTGAAAAATCAGGTCTGCTCTCTTGTAGGATGTTGCGCGCCGCGCAAATCCGATGGTGAGGGTATCATAATCCATATCCGCTCCGGCGACTCCATTGACATAATTGATGAGATGTTTTTTCGCTTCCATATGGGCATTCCAGATCTCTTCTCCCGGAATTCTGTCTGCACGCACAAAAAGCTCCGGTTCATTTGCCCATCCCGGAATGTACTGGTCAAAGACCATCTTCATCTGTTTCGACGTCCAGGTGTACGAATGCACACCGTTTGTTATGGCATGAATTTCATAACCCGGGAACATATTCTTCGATACTTCACCATGCTTTTTTGCTACCCCGTTGATATATTTGCTGAGGTTCAAACCGAGCAGGGTCATATTCAGCATGTCTTTCCCGGCAAGTTTCTGCATGATCCGGAGAGGAATGACTTCACCAAGAATACCGAGGTATGCATTGTAGGAAAACCGGTCGTGTCCAGCCTCTACCGGGGTATGGGTAGTGAAAACGCAGAGTTCCTTTACCCGGTCAATATCCCAAACGAGGTCTTCATCCCACACTTCCTCAATATCCCGTTTGAAATCCATGAGTAATTCAATGGTCAGCAGGGCTGCGTGCCCCTCATTCATATGGTATTTCTTTACTTCGAAGCCGAGTGCCCTGAGCATTCTGACGCCACCGATCCCGAGGACGATTTCCTGTTTGAACCGGTAACTGTCATCTCCTCCATACAGCATGTGGGCGATTGCACGGTCACTTTCAGCGTTTTCAGGACAATCCGTGTCGAGAAAAAAAACCGGGATGATCCCCCCTGTCAGGCTTTCCACCTTATACATCCAGCACTGAATCGCGACTCTGCGATTCTCGATCTGTACCGAAACTTTTTCCGGAAGGAGAACCATATGCTTTGAAGGCTCCCAGAGAGTAGGGTGTTCTATCTGGTTGCCTGAAGCATCG
>JBLNHB010000087.1:0-4295 GCA_050268805.1 bacterium
ACCGGGGTAAAGCTCATCGTTATCAATGAGGAGGAAACGGCGATCGCCTCTGTCGCAGCCGTCAGTTTTGTTGAAGATGAAGCAGAGGCGCTGAAATCCCTGGCAAAAGGACTGCTCGCCAGAGGTGCAAGAGCCGATAAGAAGCTTGAACAGGCTGTCTCGGGTGCATCTGTTTCCGCGGCGGTCGAACAGGCCGCATCACTTATCATGAGAGCGAAGCATCCCGTCGTGCTGTCTTCGCCGGCGTTGTATGCGGCATCGGCCAACATCGGACTTCTCAAGGGCACTGTGGTGTCTGTTCCCTTCGAGAGCAATGCAAAGGGCGTGGTCCTGATGGGATTAACGTCCTCCGGAAAGACCTACCGGGAGATGACCTCCGGCGGTGTGGATCTTCTCTATGCTGTTGGAGAGGTGCCTCTCACGGAGAGGCCGGACGGAACATTCCTCATTGTTCAGCATTCGCATCTCACCGACCTGGCAAAGGAAGCCGACCTCGTGCTGCCCTCAGCGGCGTATCTCGAATCAGAGGGGACCATCGTCGACTATCTCGGCAGGCTGAGAAAGGTTGCACAGGCGGTCGGAATGCCGGGTGAAGCGAAAGCACACCGGGAGATATTCGCCGGGATCGCGAAGGCCATGGGTTCGGCGATGAAAGAGGCGAAGGAGACCGATACCAGGAAACGGGCAAAAGCGAAGACCCGACGCTCTTTCAGTCCTTTCGAGAAAAAAGGAGAGTTTGATGCTCATCCCGAGGCGCTGATGGAGTCCCTCAATGCCTCGGTCATCAGCGGCTCCCGTCTCTTCTGGCTCAAAGAGATGGAAAAGGTCCTCGCCTAGTCACGTAGCGATTGACAACAAAGACCCTGCCATCTGGCAGGGTCTTTGTTTTTGGTACAACAAGAACAGAGGCGCTCGGTATTCAGCTTGATTATTCAATCAAGGTAAGATAGTATCAGGTCAGAGGATGAAAGGCGTAGTGCCGGTAGAAAGATAGGCGACATTGAAGGTTGATAAAAGAGGAGATGAAAAGAGCAGCCTGCACTCTTCGCTTCGCTCTTGTTTTTGGGGGAACCATGAAGAATGCGGGTTATAATGATAGGGGATATAAGATAATGATAGGACAATGGTTGATGCGAAAAGCAGATAGCAGGTCATGAGGAAGAGGTTATGAAGGCATTGAGTAACAAGATGGCAGGAATATTTTTTCTTTTTATCATTCTGATGCCGTCACACATCAGGGCGAATGATCTTCTATTTGCAATAAGTGCGGGGGATTTAAACAAAGTTAAAGATCTGATTTCACGTGGAGCTGAGGTTAACACAAGAGATTTTACGGGAAGAACTCCTCTTATGTGGGCTTCACTTCAGGGTCGCAAAGAAATAGTGGATTTCTTGCTCTCACGAGGAGCGGATGTAAATATCAGGGATACCCTTATTCCGGTTCCCGGGGGGGAGGATGGAGGAAAGACGCCGCTTATGTATGCTTCTTGGGCAGGTCAAAGAGAAATAGTCGACCTCTTATTATCAAAAGGCGCCGATATTAATGCAAAGAGTACTAACTGGGGAGAGACTTCGCTGTTTATTGCCTTACGTGAAGGCAATAAAGGGGTAGCCGAATTGTTAATCTCAAAAGGCGCCGATATTAATGCAACCAGTAACAACAGGTACACCCCTCTCATGATTGCGCTAGATCGCAATCAGACTGAAATAGCAAAGCTTCTGATATTCGAGGGCGCGGATATCAACATGGAGAGTGATTACGGGGACACCCCTCTTATCCTCGCTTCGATAGGGGGACAAAGAGAATTGGTAGGGATTCTTATCTCGAAGGGCGCTGTCGTCAACCATAAGAATCGCGGTGGTGTATCAGCTCTCTTGGCTGCGCTGTCGAATGGTCATGTTACTACGGCAGAGCACTTGCTGTTCCAAGGGGCCGATAGTTCTGACCTTAATGCTAAAGCTTTTGGTGGCCAGACACCGCTTATGAGTGCCGCTCAGTTGGGTCGAAGGGAAGTTGTGGAGTTCCTTATTCAAAATGGAGCGAATATCAATGCAAGAGATTATGATGGGCGTACTGCTCTTATGTTTGCAGCGCTGTTCGGAGCGAACGATTATGCCGTAGATGCAGAAGGCAATATTCCTTCTCATTACTCTACCGACATTGAGCGTCGAAAACAGGTCGCAGAGCTATTGATTCTCAAGGGGGCTGATGTTAATGCCAGGGATTACGATGGAAAGACACCGCTCATGTACGCCGCGATGAATGACCTAAGAGAAATGGCGGCTCTCTTCTTATCCAAAGGGGCCGTAGTGAATGCAACAGACAGCAGTGGGAAGGCCCCCCTTGATTATGCCCTGCAGAAAAACAATGAAGAGATGGCAGATCTCATAGGGTCAGAGCCAGAAAATGAACGGACTGCGAAGGAAAAGGTTGAAACTCAAGAGCCTTTTGATAGTGCGAATAACGAGTTTCAGGAGGTCAAGGATGCCTTGGTCAATTTCTTTAATTATCTTCACGACGGGCAGTATGACAAAGCAGTACTCTTGTTTGAACCATGGAAAGAAGGTACCGGTATGCATGAGAGTAGTTGGGAGGGGATCTCTAGCTCTTTACTACCCGAAGACCGAAATGAGAAGGGGAAGGCACTGGGCTTAGGTATTCAATATCGATCAATTGGCGTACGGGTAAGAGCAAGAGTTCTCGATGTTCGAAAGGCAGATACTGATTTATACAGATTGAGAATTCAATTTGTTCAGGAGGATGGGAGTATTTATGCGTACGGTCCTTGTTGTGGGGAGTCTGAAGAGACTACACCACCTCTTAAAGAATTTATTTATTTCGTTGAGAGAATTGACGGAGTTTATAAGGTAAGAACACCACCCCTTTTTAGGCCATAATGGATAATATCTTGGAGTGGACGCGAGATATCGAACATTTCACTCATCTCTAGGTCGGTCCAGCAGACTTCACGCGTTTAAAAATCCCTTGCTCAATGTCCTTCAGTAGTAGAGTATATATGTTTAGAGAAAATGAAACCCCGCCTGACTGAGGCGGGGTTTCTGTTTTCCGAGAAGTCTCTCAACGGTCAACGAATCACTATCAGCCACCGGCTGCTTTTCTTCATGCCCTCAGGCTGCCGACGAACAACTGTTTAGTTCCAGGGGACCTCGCCGGCGAGGAATTTGTGCATATCCGCTGCGGACCGCTTGCCCGCACCCATGGCGCTGATGACGGTCGCCGCGCCGGTGACGATATCGCCGCCTGCCCAGACCCCTTTCTTCGTCGTTCTTCCGGTTGTCTGGTCGGCCACTGTCGTCCCGTGCTTTGTCCGTTCAAGCCCTTTTGCATCGTGGAAGACGATCGGGTTCGGGCTCGTCCCGAGCGCCATGATAACCGTGTCCATCGGCATTTCGAATTCCGAGTTCTCGATCGCAACAGGCTGCCTCCTGCCCGAGGCGTCGGGTTCTCCGAGCTTCATCTTCTGACATTTGAGCGCCCTCACATTGCCCTTCTCATCACCGAGAACGGCCACGGGATTGGTGAGGAAGTCGAAGATCACCCCTTCTTCCTCGGCGTGGTGAAACTCTTCTTCACGGGCGGGTACTTCGTCCTTTGACCTGCGATAGACGATATGCACCTCCCCGTCCTTCATGCCGAGCAGCTTCTGGAGGCGGAGCGAGCAGCGGACCGAGTCCATTGCCACATTGCCGGCGCCGATGACCGCGACGCGCTTGCCGACCTTCACCGGTGTATCGTACTCGGGGAAGAGGTATCCCTTCATAAGGTTCACCCTCGTGAGGAACTCATTCGCCGACATCACGCCGCTCAGGTTGATGCCCGGTATCCGCATAAAGGAGGGCAGACCCGCTCCGGTGCCGAGGAACACGGCATCATACTCAGAGAGCAGTTCGTCGAGTGTATACGTATTGCCGATGACATGGTCCGGCTTGATCTCTATGCCGAGACAGTCCACCGCGTAATTGACCTCGGACATGACGACGCCTTTGGGGAGCCTGAACTCGGGAATGCCGTACATAAGCACACCCCCCGGGGTATGCAGTGATTCAAACATCGCGACCTTGTGGCCGTACCTGCCGAGGTCGACCGCGCAGGTAAGGCCCGCAGGACCCGTGCCCACGATAGCAACCTTCTTGCCCGTGTCATCCGCGCGCACGATGGGGCAGGTGCGGTGCTTCAGTTCATAATCGCCCACATACCGCTCGAGCCTGCCGATGGCGACGGGATCACCCTTCTTCCCGAGAATACAGTTTCCCTCACACTGCACTTCCTGCGG
>JBLNHB010000088.1:0-3062 GCA_050268805.1 bacterium
CTTTTCTGATCTCTCCGGGCAGTCTTGGATCGTCAGGCGTATAGAAAATGTCGGCAGTCTCTTCCATCTTCATATAGGGAATCTCCTTTCCGTCTTTTTCCTTGAAGAGTTCAACGGTCTCCCTAACCTTTCCCTTGTCGAAGTCACGCAACTGAGTGATCCGGATCCTGTTGAAGGGAATGAAGAAAGCAGTGGTGGACGGGGTCAGCTCCACAATGACGTTCTTCAATTTGGGGTCACCGGAACCGGCTCCCTTCCCCAGAGTGCCTTCAGCCTGGAATTCAATTCTGTCCTCGCTGACCTGGACAAACTGGACGATGAAATAGAGCGTTTGGTCGCGGTCGCCTGCCAGGCCATCATAATCGGGATGACGGCGATGAAGCTGTTTGATCGTTTCCCAGTAATCTCCATACATTCTCTGTTCAACAAAGAATTCATAGTTGTAGGATGGATATTTCTTCCACGTCCCCTCCGAGTACCGGTAGGCCTCGCCTGTTCCGGCGAAGATCGTTGTCTCAAGCGGCTTTGGCGGGAGCGATTCAGTAAGGGGAAGCGCCGAGCGGGATGAGAAGCATCCCTGGAGCAGGATGGCTGAAAGAATGATGAATATCCAGGGCCGTGACCGACGGAATCTCCTTCGTCTGTCCTCAGGTTTCATGCGATCCTCTCCCGGTACCTGAGATAGAAAGAAATATCGATGAGGACCAGAATCCCGTTGACCGCGTAGAGGTATACAACGGCATCCAAGTTGAAAAACAGTTTATGAAGCACGCCAAGAACATATCCGAGGAGCACGATGAGGAGAAAGATGAGGCTCTTGCCGGAAACATTCTTCGTCTTCGCCGATTTCCAGATCGAGAAAGGCCAGGCAGCGCCAAAGCAGACGAGCATTCCGATCTCAAAAATACTCATGGTTCGTTTCTCATCTCCGATGTTTTTTTGTATTATACTGAACCATGAAAGCTTTGATACAGCGGGTTTCAGGAGCTTCGGTCACGGTCGGAGGCCGGATCACCGGCCGCATCCAAAGAGGCCTCCTCGTTTTTCTCTGCGTTGTAAAGGGCGACACCCGAAAAGACCTCGAACATCTCGTTAAAAAAGTTTCCGGCCTCAGGATATTTGAAGACAGTGCCGGCAAGATGAACCTTTCCGTGCAGGACATCCATGGCGGCATCCTGGTCATTTCACAGTTCACCCTGGCGGCCCGCACCGAAAAGGGGAACCGCCCTTCATTCGACGATGCAGAGTCGCTGGACGTCGCGGGGGCTATGTATCTCTCGTTTGTCGGGACATTGAAAGAGACGGGGCTTGCCGTCGAGACAGGGGTCTTCGGCGAGCACATGGATGTCTCGCTCGTGAATGACGGCCCGGTCACCATCCTCATCGATTCACGGAAAGGAAACGCATGAATAAGGATCAGACCCCGGTCATCCATACCGGAAAAATCCTCACCTACCGGTTCTATGACGTGGCGTATGAGATCGAGCTCCACAAGGTCGAAGAAAAGCTCCAGAAAGAGACAAAGCGGATACGCATCGAACGAAAACCATTTTCCAAAGCCTTCGAATTCGCAAACCCCCCTGTCTCCTTTACGCTCGGACAGATCGACAAGGAGATCGACGGAATAAAGATCCCCTTCACCGTTCACTGCAAGGCTTTTGACTATGGGGTCCTGAGCATCATTCTCGAGGTCGCTCTTGCCGACGTGAGCTTCCCTGATCTGAAAAACCTCGCCCTGTCCCTCGATGGGAGCGATGAAATCGATGCCGAATGCAGGACACAGATGCGTCAGGTGCTGACGCTGATCGGCGACTCCTTTGTCGGGTTCAATGTCAGCCACTTTGAAGAGGATTACACGATTTTCTACATCGAGTCGCTCGCTCCGGGACTGAGCGTCGACTCTTTTCTGGACACGCATGACATAGCCGGTCTTATGCTCTATGAGGAACCGCCCCTTTCAGGCCGCACGAAGAGCGAACTCATGGCCTCGCGGTTCTCCTACTACGAGAATGACGCGGTCATTCTCAATTTCGACAACGCGCTCGTCATCGAACCTTCGGGGAGCCTCGAGATAGCCGATATCCTCGAATTCGCCAATGCACAGCTCCTCGAACTCAGGTACTACGACCACATCATCGACCGGGAACTCGATTATATCAACAGCGTTTCCCTCCGGATGGGGTTTTCGGTCTGGAACATCAAGAAATATGAAACGCTTGCGGCGAAGTTCATGAAGACCATCACCGAGCTGACCGACATCACCGAGAAGATAGACAACTCGCTCAAGGTGACCGAGGATGTCTATTTTGCGAAAGTCTATTCTTCCGCCCTGAAGCTCTTCAGGGTAAGGGAGTGGGAGAGCGGGATCCGGAGAAAGCTCGACCTCGCTTTCCGGGGGTACGATATGCTCTACAAAGAGATCGCGACGAAGCGGACCGAGCTGATTGAAATAATAATCGCGCTCCTCATCATCCTTGAGATCCTCCTCTTCTTCCTCGTCAAATGACCGGGATGATCCGCAGATTACGCAGATTTCACAGATGAGAGAAAGAAAATTCCTGGTTTATTGACCTTGCTTGAATCGTCCTCACCCTCCGGTGCGGCAATCTTGAAACGCTTGATAAGCGACCCTTTCAGAATTGAACTTCAGCAGAGCCGGGTGGTAAATTAACTGATGCCCGGCTATTCAAGGAAAAAGCCTTTACCTTTACATTCTCCCGAAAAAGAGCTTGCCCCGTCTTCGGCGGCTCCATATAAACGTCTTCTTCACAATCCTTCCGTCCATATCGCGCTGATCATCCTTTCCGGTCTCCTTTCCTACTCAAACACCTTCCATTCGCCCTTTGTTTTCGATGACCTGAGCAACATTGTCGAAAACCACAGACTTAAAAGCTTCTCCAACATGCCCTCCTTTTTCACCCGCACAGAAGGACCTCCGATCATGGCAAGACCTCTTACCGCGGTGACCTTTGCAATCAACTACCATCTGGTCGGGCTGGATACCGCGGGGTACCACATATTCAATCTCGTCCTTCATATCGCAAACGGGCTTCTGCTTTACC
>JBLNHB010000089.1:0-6546 GCA_050268805.1 bacterium
TCTGAGCCGTTTCCGTCAGGAAACAGTCCTGTACAACGAGAAATTCAAGGTTACCGAGGGCATCTCGGATATAGTCTGTTCCGGGAAGACTGCACATCACATCTTCACCCATCACATAGAGTGCCCTTATCTTGCCGTCATGTGCAGCTTCTATCGTTTCTGTGTAACTGAGTCCAGGGTTGGGAGGAATCTCAATCTCCAGGAGTTGTTCGCATCTCTTCCTGAATGTTTCAATGCTTAAAGGCCTTCCGCAGGGGAGCATATCAGGTTGACAACCCATATCGAGCAGCCCCTGTTCATTGGGGGTTTCGGAGAGGAGATAAATCCTACCGTTTAATAAATATACCAGTGCAGCAAGGAGCAACAGATTGATATGTCCATTGCTCGTCTGGATGACATTTCTCCCGATAATGATTGAGGGATTACTCATGGTGGACAGGGCGGTCACAACATGCGCGAGCTCATGTACAGGTATTCCACAAATATCAGACGAATCCTTCAATGGCGCCGGCTGGAGGTCAGTTATTATTTTCTCGAAGGATGGTCTTTCCCCTGTGAGAGATATTCTGTTTTTCAGTTCAGAAACCAGTGAAGCGAGAAGTACGGTTTCCGTAGAGGAGTTCGGGATTAATCTGTGTCTTGAAAACCCTTCCAACCCCTGAGTATACCCTAAAACCACCACGGGCACTCCTTTATTGAAGGCTGACCGTATCTGCAGCCCCAATACAGGATTCACCGTGGTGGGGTCGCCGCCAACGACAACGATGCCGTCAGAATTGGATATGCCATGAATAAGGTTTGCCGTTATCCCCTGACCGAATATCCCTTCAAAATATTTCTGTGCAGGCCCGTAAGCGAGACTTGCGACAGAATCTATGTTGTTGCTCCCGAGAACACCCCTGAAAAACTTCTGAAACACGTATGCATCTTCATTGGTGCATCTGCCGGACGCAATGCCCGCTATGACATCGCCCCCTTTCTTTGCCTTAATTTCCCTTAATCGTTGGGCCACATAAGCAAGCGCCTCTGCCCACGCGGCCGGCTGCAACTCTCCATTTCTGCGGATGAGAGGGGCATCTAACCTTTCACTGCTCTGTACGTAATCGTACCCGAACCTGCCCCTGTTGCAGAGAAGCCCCCTGTTGAATCCCAAATCGCTTCTCGACACGACTCTGGCAATGGAGTTCCTTCTGATCTGCAAGAGCATGGTGCATCCTACGCCGCAATAGAAACACACTGTCTCAACTTCTTTCTCTATCAGCCATGGTCTGAAGTCATGCCTGTGCGCCCGCGATGTAATTGCACCGACCGGGCATACCGGTAAGCAGTTTCCACAGTATTCACAGTTGTATTTCCCGCCGGAAAAAGGCTCAACAGAGGATTTCGTGCCACGGTTTATTATGGATATGGCTGATGCGCACTGGACATTGTCACACATCCTGATGCACTTTGAGCACAGAATACAGCGCTCCATATTTCTTACAATGATCGGATCTTCAAAGTTTTCAGGGTGCCTTCGTTTCCCTTCAGCAAATCTTCCTGTTGTCGGGCCATACTTCATGGCAAGATCCTGCAAATCGCACTCACCGGCCTTATCACAGTAAGGGCAATCGAGGGGGTGGTTTATCAGGAGGAACTCAAGGACGGCCCTTCTTGCTTTGGCAACTCTGTCCGTCTCGGTCATGACCACCATACCGTCGGTTACAAACTGGGTGCATGCAGTCTGGAGTCTCGGCACTTTCTCTATCTCAACGAGACAGAGTCTGCACCCTCCGTACGGCTCGAGAAGGTCATCATGGCAGAGGGTCGGTATATCGATTCCTCCGGTCTTTGCCGCCTCAAGGATCGTGACAGGTTTTTCCAGCGATATCTTCTTTCCGTTAATGTTTACCGTTATCATCGGGTTGATATCTTCTCCCGGAATTCCTGTCTAAAATTTTCTACGAAACTCTGCACCACTGCTGAAGCACTCTCTCCAAGGGGGCAGAAGGTATTGCCCATGATATTCTGTGAGACCTCCATCAGGAGGTTCAGATCATCCTCACGTCCGGCGCCGCTGCATATCCTTTCAAGGATTGCCCTCAGCCAGCCGACCCCCTCCCTGCATGGCGTACACTTTCCACATGACTCGTGTTCAAAGAACTGAGCTATCCTCAGGCAGACTTTCACCATGTCGGCCGTCTCATCAAAGACGATGACAGCCCCTGAACCGAGCATACTGCCCACTTTTGGCAAATGAACAAAATCCATGGGGCAATCTATCTTGTCAGGGGTGAGCACGGGTGTTGATATGCCGCCCGGTATCACAGCCTTGAGCTCCTTATCACCCCGGACACCCCCGCAGTGAGTATAAATAATCTCCCGCAAGGTCACACCCATAGGGAGTTCATAGACACCCGGCCTTTTTATATGTCCGCTCACAGAATAAAGCTTGACACCAGGACATTCGGGACTTCCAATCCTTGAATACGCATCCCCTCCGATGTCTACGATGTAGGGGATATTGGCAAGGGTCTCCACATTGTTTATCACGGTAGGCTTTGAAGAGAAACCACGGTTAACAGGAAACGGCGGCTTGATCCTCGGTTGTCCCCTTTTGCCTTCCAGTGACTCGATAAGGGCCGTCTCTTCACCACAGATATAAGCACCTGCACCACAATGAATATGAAGATGAAAGGTAATCCCTTTTCCAAGAATATTGTCTCCGAGATAGTTCTTTTCGTATGCCTCTCTCAGAGCGTTCAATACGACATCCCTTGCCCTCGGATATTCTCCTCTGAGATAGATGTATCCGGATTCCGCCTCGAGGGCATGTGCCGATATCACCATCGCTTCTATTAAAAGATGCGGATTCCTCTCCATGACGATCCTGTCTTTAAAGGTACCGGGTTCTCCTTCATCGGCGTTACAGAGCAGGTACTTCGGCTTTTGCGGGTCTGCTGCCGCAAATGACCACTTCACGCCGGTCGGAAAGCCGGCCCCTCCCCTTCCGCGTAATCCGGACCTTTTGACCTCATCAATGATATCAGCAGGCTTCATCTCACATGCTTTATGGAGAGCCCGGTATCCACCGGCTCTCAGATACGCGTTTATGCCGGTTGAATCCGGGCTCTCTATGTATCTTAGTGAGGCCTTCTCTATTATCATTCGTACTTCTCCAGGATCTCTATCACGTTTTCCTCGGTGAGATTGCCGTGAAGGTCCGCATCAATGAGCATAGCGGGAGCGGCGTCGCATGCACCTATACATTCCATGATGACCAGAGAAAACCTCTTGTCAGAAGAGGTGAGGTTCGGTTCCAGCCTGTATCTTTCTTTCAGGATATCGAGGAGTCTCTCTCCCCCCATGATCATGCAGGCAACATTCGTGCACAACTGGATGAGATGTCTGCCCATGGGCTCATGCCTGAACATCGTGTAAAAGGTGGAGACGCCTTTTACCGTTGCCTTCGGGACATTCAGTATCTTCCCCGCTGCTTCTAAAACCTCAGGGCTTAACCATCCATATTCCCTCTGAAAAATATAAAGGACGGGCAAAAGACAGAAGCGTGAATCGTGGTATTTGCTCTTTATCCCATTAATTTTCTCAAGAGTTTTATCGTTTATGATTCCCATGTCGAACGCCTCGAGTCATAATCACATTTTAGCAGGCTTTGATGGTGTACACTGCCAGCCGGGTCTTGTCTGCCTGTGTTTCTCCACCTTTTCGACAACTTATTCAATTCACTCCTTCGACCCGCTCTCTTTCAACGCGGCAGGGACGGGATCCCGTATGTTCTTCAGCTCTTCAGTCGCTCTGCCGAGCTCTCTTTCGCTATAGGCATACATGAGATCAGCAGACATGACATGGGGCAATTCCTGAATGAGGCGCAGCCGTTTGATCTCCTCACCGATCGTTTCTCCTTCGATGGTCACAATGATCCTTCCCTGATCGTCATGAAAGAACACTTCACAGAGATCGAGGGCATTGATGTTCCCGACAACCTCCGTGAGGTGCTCAGGCGCTGTTTTAACGACAATGCTCGATACGTTCATGCTTGCTCCTTTTCCTTCACTCTGCCTTGACACCTTCATTGAGAGTATCAATGAGGTTGGAGCGGCGCCTGCCCTCCTTGCTCCTGAATTCACCTTTGAAGAGATTTGCCACCGGCGGTGTCAGGGTGACCTGCTGCACATGGCACTGCATGCAATCATAGCGTTTTCCGTCGAGTTTCCCCTTCAGGTCTTTCCCGGTTTGAAAGTCCACCAGATGGGACTTTGGAATGGGAGTCGCACCGGTTGCCTGAGCCGATTCCGGCATGTGGCATCCTATACACATGTTATTGGTCTCCGCAATGGGAAGCATGCCGGTAATATCATGGGGAATCAGGGGCGGACTGTTTTCAAAGGCCCGCTCGATCTTCTTGCTTTTCCCGGGTTCATCCTTGGGATAATCACCGGTGGCCGGTTTTATGCGGCTCTCATCATCGATGTCTTCATGTCTGATGCCGAGGTCCTCCTCGCTCAATGTCTTTTTCCCGGCAAGGACAGGCTGCATGCTCATACCAATGATTATTGTCGTGCACAAGAGCATGAAAACCCTTTTCTTCATAGTTCCTCCTTATAGGGTGAATTCACTGTTTTTGCAAAATACTGCCATATTTCAGGGCGTAATCGTCGCATACCTCGATACACCTGCCGCAGTTGGTACACTCGCCCGAAAGAACCGCACCGCTCTTCTTGCCGATCAGTCCCAGGACCTGGCTTTCGGGACATATTTCGAGGCACTTTGAACAGAGAGTGCACCGGTCCCTGCTGTACCTCACTTTCAAAAAACTGAACCGGCTCAGCACCGAGTAAAATCCTCCGAGAGGGCAGAGATGTCCGCAGAACCCGTTCTCAACGCCAAAGATATCAAAGAGGACAATCGCAAGGAGGAAGAGCCAGCCCAGTCCCATGCCGAACATGATCCCCCGGTGGAGCATGCCGATGGGGCTTATCCATTCAAAGGCCGCAACCCCGAGTACAGCTGAGAGAATTATGGACATCCCGATGATCCAGTACCGAAGATTCCTGCTCATTGACCATGAATTGGTCCCGGCATGACGAAAAAGGCGTTTCCTGAACCACCGGGCACTGTCCGTCACCGCATTGACCGGGCAGACCCAACTGCAGAAAGAACGGCCCGCAACGAGGCCATAGAAGAGAGCGATGATGCCGGCGCCGATCAGCGCTTCAAGGGGAAGATACCTGCCGGTTGAAAGCACCTGCAGCACCGCAAAGGGATCAGAAAGAGGAAGGGCATTCATGACCTGAGCCGAGCTCAGATTGCCCCTGAGCACTGACCAGCCCCGGACATTCCCTCCGATAAACAGCGCAATGATCGAAACCTGCACAACCCTCCTCATGACAAGAAAACGGGAATGATCTCTGAATGTTCCGGCCATCACAATTCACCCTTATTCAGATAGTCGAGCGGATCCTTTTCGCTCCTCGGGGTTGGTACAGGTATATCTTCAGGGGCTTCCTCTGCGCGTTTCTCATCTTCAGGGTCCCAGCCCTTGATATAACGCGTTGTCGATTCCCCCATGGCGATCTCTCTCGGAAGAACGAAAACGGATGCTTTCTTCGTTATACAGGCCCGCTCGCAGAGTCCGCAGCCGGTGCAGTGCGCGCTCCGTACGACCGGCGCCAGGATCGCATGTTTCCCTGTTCTCGCATTCCGGGAATACTCGACAACAATCGCCCTGTCGATGAGCGGACAGGCGCGGTAGCAGGCATCACACTGAATGCCGGCATAGGCTATGCATGTCTCCCGGTCTATGACCGCAAGCCCCATCCTGGCAAGATTGATATTCAGACGCGTTTCCACTCCCTCTCCCTGCTCGCTCACGAGGGTCCTGTCAAGGGCTGCCGTCGGGCATACCGCAACACAGGGGATATCCCTGCACATGGCACAGGGATTTTCTCTCGGTAGAAAATGCGGAGTCCCCACCGGTTTGCCATCACCCGGCTTTGCAAGCATAAGGGCATGGAAAGGGCATGCACCAACGCAGAGACCACACTTGGTGCACCGGGCAAGAAAATCATTTTCCGGTAATGCTCCGGGCGGCCTGAGAATGAGCGGGGCGGATTTTGTTTCTTTGACGAATCCGCCCCAGAGAGCTCCGCCGGCAACGGCAATGCCGATGCTCTTGAGCGTATTCAGGAGAAATGTTCTTCTCTCCGGCATCTTGATACCCATGGCCTTAGTGATCAGTGCCAACCTATGCCCGGTATATCTTCACAGCGCATTTCTTGAAATCGGTCTCTTTCGACAGCGGACACGTGGCGTCCAGAGTGACCTTGTTGATGAAGACTTTCTCATCAAACCATGGGATATATATGAGGCCTTTGGGAGGATTATTCCTTCCCCTTGTCTCGACCCGCGCCTTGACCTTCCCCCTTCTCGATTCGACCCAGACGAGATCACCCTGTTTGAAGTCGTTCTTCGCGGCGTCCTCCGGATGCATGAAGCAGAGGGCCTCGGGAACTGCCCGGTACAGCTCTGGCACCCTCATGGTCATGG
>JBLNHB010000090.1:0-5339 GCA_050268805.1 bacterium
AGATGCTCTTTTCATTATAGTTATCTGTTTTTAAATACATCACGCACACACTGAGGAGGAGAAAAATCATGCGGAAGTACCTGATTGCAGCAGTTGTTGTTCTTGTGGCGATGAGCGCCTCACTCGCATTTGCTCGCCCGATCAAGGTTGCCGTGGAGTATTCGCCGACAAGCATTATGTCGTACCAGGGTGCGATCAAGGTCGTGAATCAGCTCAACGACGACACGCACTTTGATTTTGATGCAACGGCGGTCAATGGTGTGGACATCGACACGATAGAGAAACTGAACGCCTATGACGCGGTCGTCATCGGCGATGGCGGGGACGGAGGAAATGACGATCTCGCGGTGTTTTCTTCCGCTCTCCGAAGCTGGGTTGAAAACGGAGGCGGACTCGTCGGCTGCGGATGGATCATTTTTGAGAACGGTGTCACCACCGGTAATCCGAATTACGACATCGATGCCGTCCTGCCGGTCAATGCTATAGATTATTATCAGTTCTATCATAATGCCACACAGAACATCACCGACCAGTCCCACCCCGTCACGATGAACGTAAACGATTTCTTTGTCGGGGGTTGCTGTATCGAATTTCCTTCGTATCCTCAGGTCGACCCATGGGGCACGATCCTCGGGAGCGTCAATGGAAACGCCAGCGTGGTTGTCGGCCAGATCGGGAGCGGAAGATCCGTCTACCTCGGACCGGCATATACAGGTGCTTCATGGTACTCAAATACGATCCAGGCAGGTGACGCAGACCGGCTCCTCGAGCAGGCGGTCGCCTGGGTTGCCGGTCCCCTCTATATCGAAGTGGCGATCGATATCAAGCCCGGGAGCTCTCCGAACAGTGTCAACCTCAACGGGGAAGGAGCAATCCCCGTGGCCATCTTCGGGAGTGACACATTTGATGTTTCGGCCATTAATGCTGCAACGGTTGTACTCGAAGCCATGCCGATCAAGACCGCTGGCAAGAACAACAATCTGCTCGCCCATTTCGAAGATGTGAACGCTGACGGCTATGTGGACATGGTTGTGCAGATCCAGGACACGGACGGCGTGTTTCAGGAGGGCACCTCGATCGCGACCTTGACCGGGTACCTCTATGACGGTACGCCGATTCAGGGCCAGGATGAGATCACGGTCGTTCCCTGAGTGTAATGAGAGGCGACCCGCATGGGTCGCCTCTTCTTTCTTTTTCCCCCGTAGTTGTATTTCTCCCGATCGTCCCGCGATGCTGTTCCGGTTTCTCCCTCGATTGATTTTTCTCCTTCTCTTGTGATAAAGTTTTTCATCCTTGCTCTTATACGTATGGGATAAGGGCTTAATCCAGAAGGAGGTCGTATGAATTACTATGAGAACATTGCCGTCCTCGATCCCGCCCTCAGTGACGCACACGTCGCCGACGCAACAGAGAAGATCACCTCGGTCATCACCAGAAACGGCGGGGAAATCATCAAGTCCGAAAACTGGGGAAAGAAAAACCTCGCCTATGAAGTGAACAAGAAGAAGAAGGGCTACTACCTCTTCCTCGTCTTCAAGTCCCCCTCGGAGGTCATCAGGAAGCTCGAGGATTACTACAAGGTCTTCGACCCGGTCTTCAAGTTCATGATCATCAAGCTCGGCAAAAAAGAGGTCGCCGCGCTCGTGAAGGCCATCCAGGCAGCAGAGGCCAAGCAGGAGAAAAGCGAGGAAGGAGCCCCCGTTGTTTAACAAGGTCATTCTCATCGGGAACCTGACGAAAGATCCGGAGCTCCGGTACACGCCCAATGGCGCCGCAGTCTCGACTTTCAGGATCGCGGTAAACACCCGGTACAAGCAGGGAGAGGAGAACAAGGAAGAGACGCTCTTCATCGATACCGTTGTCTTCGGCAAGCAGGCCGAAAACTGCAGCCAGTACCTTTCCAAGGGGAGCAGCGTGCTCGTCGAAGGGAGGCTCCAGGAGCGGCGGTGGGAGTCTGAAGGACAGCAGAAGAGCAAGTTTGAGGTCGTTGCCCAGAATGTGCGGTTCATGTCACGGGGCAAGAGCGCGCCGGCGCCCCCGGCTGGACCCGCAAGCGAGAGCGAGACAATCCCGCCCGACGAGACAACAGACCTCGAACCATTCTGACCGGACAGGTACGAGAGAAAAGAATAGAGAAAGGAGATTGCCGTGAGGCCGAAGAGATTTCAGAGGAAAAAATTCTGCAGATTCTGCGCGAACAAGACCGATTTCATCGACTACAAGGATTTAAAGACCCTTAGGGGGTACATCACCGACCGGGGCAAGGTGCTCCCGAGCAGGATGACCGGCAACTGTGCCAATCACCAGCGGGAACTCGCCCGGGCGATCATGCGGGCGCGCAGCATCGCCCTTCTTTCGTTTATGGAAAAATAGGATGCGGATACCGAGGTCATGGGTCCCCATCATCACCAGGAAGGTGATTGACAGTCTCCTCGAACGGAAATACATCGAACCAAAGGTCCCCCTAAACGAGCTGAAAGCGCTCGCCGAAGAGGCTCTCATCGACGAACTCATGGTGGAGGACCGCCTCAACGAAGAGGTGCGGGAAATCCTGAAGCAGCACGAACGGGACATCGAGCTCAAGAAGCTCGACTACAAGAAGCTCTTCGACATGACGAAGCAGAAGCTTGTGAAGGAGAGGAACCTCATCCTATGAGACTTTCCGAGGACAAGATTTCCCATATCAGCCATGTACTGCTCAAGGAACTCGTCGACCGTGATATCATAAAGGCCAAGGAGGAGGAAGGAAAGATACGACGGGAAATCAAGAGGGTCATCGCCGCCGAGCTCAAGATCGGCGAAGAGGTTGACTTGGTGGTGAGGCGCAAGCTCCAGTCCTATTCGAAGAAGATCGTCGAAGGGAGCCCTGAGTGGGAAGTCCTCTACAAAAAGTTTTACCGCGAAGAGGAAGTCAAGAGGGGAAGAGCCTCCTGATCCCGTACCTCTCTTTTTTTACAGCGCTCTCCATACTTTCCATTGCTTCATCTCTCTCTGTTGATCACCGGTTCACCTTTCCCTCCTTCTGGTTGCTCTGGTTTTTTTGTGCAGGACTCACGGTCTTCTGGGCCTTCCACCGCGCCTTTATCCGGGAGCGGAACCGTTCCGGCCTCGAGCTCATCCTCTCAATGCCGGTACTCCTTGCCGGACTCTCCTATGCACTGAAGTCTCCCTGGATCAACGTTCTCCTCTTCCCCTATCTCGTTTTTCTCTGTTTCCGGGTTCCCCTCGGGCAGGCGATTGTCGCGACTCTTCTCGCGCCGGTCATGACCGTGGGATGGGTCATCGGCCGGAGAGAGGATGCATACGGCGTCATGCTTCCCGGTGCTCTCTTTTGTGCTCTTCTCGCAACCACCCTCTTCACCGGATCCCTGGTGAAGCGCCTGAGGCGGGAACAGGAGACTGTCGAAGAGTCCCTGGCATCCATCAGGAGCAGGGTCGAGGAAGATAAGGACGATCCCGGTGTGATCAGCGAGGAGGCGGTCATCTCAGATTACCTCGCCGAGAGACACAAAACGGATGCAGATATCATGGCTGTCCTCAACGCCGTCAAGGCGTCTCTTGTGGCCGACAGCGCTACCTTTTTCGAGAAGGACCCGTCCGGCAGCCTCGCTGTCCGGTGCTCGACCGATCATATTAAGGGATTTACCCTGACTAATGGAGGTATAATCTCCGCGGTGCTCAAGAACGGAAATGGGCTCGTCGCTGCTGACATCCGGGAGAAGAAAGCAGACCCAGGCTATATCAAGAGTGAGGAGTTTGATTCCCTGGCGGCTGTCCGCGTTATGGGCGGGGAACAGGAGCTGGGGATTCTCGCCGTTGACAGCGACCGTCACAGGGCGTTCAGCAAGAAGACCGACCTCGAAAACCTCACGTTTTTTGCCAATGTCATAAGTCTCATCCTCGAACGGGCACGGGTCTATCACAGCGTCAACCGGGAGCATTTTGCCCTCAAGACGCTCACCGATGAATCCCAGGACCTCATCTCAACGCTCGATATCAAGGAGTTGTCATGGGGTATTCTCAAAGGGGTATACAGGATATGCGGCGAGCCGGTTGTGATCTTCCTGAAGGAGGAGGGAAAGAACACATACACTATCCCGGCCTCGTGGGACATACCCTTGCCCGAAAAGAAGGAATTCGTCCTGAGCGGGACCATGCTCGAAATCCCGGTCAAGAACCAGCAGAAATTCTATCTCGGCGACCTCTCGACCTACCGGGGAAAACTGTTTCCCTTCAAACATGGTCAGGTGTCCTCGATCCTCTGCATGCCCCTTATTTTCAAAGAAGAAGTGAAGGGTATCATTGCAGCTGTTTCTGAAAAGAAGAATGCCTTCGCCTTCCAGCAGAACTACTATGACGTGAGGATCCTTGATCTCTTCCTGCGCATGGCCTCTATGTCCCTGACCAACGCGCTCAATCACGAGAAGATCGCCCGGCTTTCGAGGACCGACGGGTTGACCGGGCTCTTCAACCACCGCTATTTCCAGGAATGTCTCGAGAGCGAAATCAAGAGGATCGGCAGAACCATGGTTCCGCTCTCATTGATCCTCGCGGACATCGATTTCTTCAAGAACGTGAACGACACCTATGGCCACCCGGCCGGAGACGCCGTACTCCGGAGTGTTGCCGGGATCATCAGGAAGAGGATGCGCGAGACCGACATCGCTGCGCGGTACGGGGGCGAGGAGTTCGCCATCATCCTTACGAATACCGATTCGAAGGGTGCGAAAATATTTGCCGAGGACCTCAGGAAGGACGTGGGCAAAGCGGAATTCCCGGTGGACGGAAAAGTACTGAACATGAGCATCAGCCTCGGGGTCGCGAGCCTTCCCGGTGACGCGAAATCCAAGGAAGAGCTCGTCGAGAGAGCAGACCAGGCGCTCTACCGCGCGAAACAGAGCGGAAGGAACCGGTCTGTCCTCTGGTCGGAGATGAAGAGGTAGATGGACCCTTTTATTTCAGATGTCTCGGAAGCTGAGGTCAAGCGGGAGAAGCAGAAGGCGCGGGAGCTCAGGAAGAGCCAGTGGTGGAAGCGGAAGCTCAGTGAAGGGAAGTGCTCCTACTGCGGGAAAGAGTTCAAACCGTCTGAGCTGACCATGGACCACATTGTCCCCCTCATCCGCGGCGGCAAGTCGACGAAGAACAACACCGTCCCTGCCTGCAAAGAGTGCAACTCAAAGAAAAAGTATCTCCTCCCTATGGAGTGGGAGGAGTATCTGAAGAACATTCGGGAAGAGAAGGTCGGCTGATGAGAGGTGGAACGTCATTGCAGCAGCAAATAATTTGTTGAGTCCTTATGGTTGCACAACGAGAATCTTCTGTACCGTCTCGGGATGTGT
>JBLNHB010000091.1:0-3899 GCA_050268805.1 bacterium
GTCAAGATCGACCGGGACAAGCTGAACCGGTTCTCAAAGGAGATCGAGCGTGAGCTTGGCTCGATCCAGCGCACTATCTACGCTCTCGCAGGAAGGGAATTCAATATCAACTCCCCGAAGCAGCTTGCCGAGGTGCTTTTTCATGAGATCGGCCTGACCCCGGTCAAAAAAACAAAGACGAGCTATTCCACCGATACGTCAGTACTTGAGGAGCTATCCAATGTACATGAACTTCCCCGGGAGACCCTCAATTACCGGTCACTGAGCAAACTGAAAAACACGTATATCGATGTCCTCCCCGGACTCATCCACCCGGAAACAGGCAGGCTCCACACAGCGTTCAACCAGACCGTCACCGCAACGGGAAGGCTCAGCAGCAGCGACCCGAACCTCCAGAACATCCCGATCCGGGGTGAGTGGGGAAGGAAGATCCGCGATGCCTTCATCGCTGAGGAGGGCAATCTTCTTGTCTCCGCTGATTACTCCCAGATAGAGCTCAGGGTGCTCGCCCACCTGAGCGGTGACGAGAGACTCATTGAAGCATTCAGAAACAATGTCGACATCCATTCGACGACCGCTGCCGAGATCTTTAGCGTCGAGCCATCGGCTGTCAATCCCGAGATGCGGAGGATCGCGAAGACCGTCAATTTCGGCATCATCTATGGAATCACTCCGTTCGGGCTCTCGGAGACCTTAAAATGTTCTCCCGAGGAGGCCCGCAAGTATATCGACCGGTATTTTTCTCTCCACCAGGGAGTGAAGTCGTTTATCGAAGAGACCCTCGTCTCTGTCAGAAACCGGGGCTTTTCCCAGACCCTCTTCGGCAGGAAGCGACCGATTCCCGACATCACCAACAGGAATGTCAGCCAGCGCTCCCAGGCAGAGCGGATGGCGATGAATTCGCCCATCCAGGGGACCGCCGCGGACATCATAAAAATTGCGATGATACAGGTGGCAAACAGATTTACATCAGAATCGATTAGTGCTACAATGATTTTGCAGGTCCATGACGAGCTATTGGTGGAATGCGAAAAAGACGCGGTTGATCGTACCCAGGCAGTCCTGAAGGACAGCATGGAGAAGGCGGCGCAACTTCGGGTCCCCCTGAAGGTCGAAATGGGCCACGGAAGGACCTGGGCAGAGGCCCACGTATAAGAGACCGAATAGTTCGAGGGAGCATTGGGGAATCCTGACTGTTTAACCATTCCCCCATAATTTTATCCTCTGGAAAAGGAGGGCTTGATGAAGGAAAAGGATCTCGAAAAAAAGACCGTCGCAGAACTCAGGTCTATGATGAAGAAACACGGCATTTCTTCCAGGAGCGGATCGACAAAGGCTGATCTCATCCGGGCCCTCGTGAAAGCTAAGACACCAAAAGCCCTGAAGAAACCTGCCGTAAAGAAAACCGGGAAAAAGGCAGCAGCGAAAACGGTAAAAAAACCGGTAGCAAAGGTTGCCAAGAAAACTGCGAAAAAGGTTGCACAGAAGACCGTCAAGAAGAAAGCCGCGAAAGCAGTCAAACCGACCCCGAAGGTGTCCAAGACACCAGCTGTCCCCTCTGGAGGGAAAGCACATCTTCCTCTCCCTGCTGCCTCAACAAGCAGACTGACTCTGATGGTGGTCGATCCCTACAAGCTCTTCGCCTTCTGGGAGGTGAATGCCCAGGAAGTCGAGAGAATCATCCGGGATGGTCAGGGGTTTGCCACGATCCTGAGAACCTATTTCTTCCGGGAAGGAGAGCCGACCGGCTTTTTCGATGTCCCTGTCACCGAATTGTCCGGCAAGAAGTATATTGAGGTCATTCCTGACCGCGGTTACCAGGTCGAGTTCGGCATCTTGAAAGGGGAACGGTACTTCCCTCTTGCAAAGAGCCGGATCAAACACACACCCACCTTCAGGATCGCAAAGGGAGAGCTGACTCCTGAAGAGGCCGAGATCTTTCTCCCCCAGATGCCTCATCCCAAGACGAGGGTTTCGTCCTGACGCATTGTTTCATTTCCGCATTGTGGTGAGACCGGCATCTCTCGCTGCTCCTGCCACGGTCCCGAGGCTCCGTGCCCCAGGGTCTCGGCCGATGGTATAATAGCCCATGCTTGCGGTGAGCGCACAGGGACTTGTCAAGGACTACGGTACTCTCCGGGCGGTCGATGCAATTGATTTCGCGATCCGGGGCGGAGAGTGCTTCGGATTTCTCGGGCCGAACGGCGCCGGCAAGACCACCGTCATGAGCATCATCTTCTGTTACATGCCTCCTACCGCCGGTGATGTGAAGGTCTTCGGGCTGGATGTCCGCAAGCATCCGAGCGAGATCAAGGCACGGATTGGCGTTCTGCCCCAGGAGAACAACCTCGACCCCGACCTCACGGTCTTCGAAAACCTGATCGTCTATGCCCGGTATTTCGATATTCTCAAAAAAGAAGCGGCGCCTCTCGCCCGGGAGCTGCTGTCCTTCGTCGAGATCAGCGGGAAGGCGAACGTGAAGATCGAGAGCCTTTCAGGCGGCATGAAACGGCGGCTCGTGCTCGCCCGTTCCCTCATCAACAATCCTGAATTGCTCATCCTCGATGAGCCCACCACCGGACTTGACCCCCAGAGCAGACGCCTGGTCTGGGAAAAGCTCCATCAGCTCAAGGAGAAAAATACCACGCAGATCCTCACCACCCACTATATGGAGGAGGCCGAGCGCCTCTGCGACCGGGTCGCGATCATGGATTCGGGAAAAATCATCGCTGTTGATACACCGAGAAATCTGATGCAAACCCACGGAGGAAATCTCGAGGACGTCTATCTCAAACTCACGGGCCGGACCCTCCGGGAGACAGTGGTATGAATATCAGGCGGGCGTTCAGGGTCTGGCAGCGGCACTTCAAGGTCTACACCAAGCTCTACAAGTCGAGCATCGCCCTGAACTTCGTCGAGCCGATCCTCTATCTCTCTGCCATGGGGTTCGGTCTCGGCGCGTACGTGGAGAACATCAACGGTGTCCCCTATGTCCGCTTCATCGCGCCCGGCATCATCGCCTCCACCGCCATGTTTGCCGCGATCTACGAGTGCACCTACGGCACCTTTGTCCGGATGACCTTCCAGAAGACCTTTGATGCGATCCTCGCGACTCCGGTCAATGTGGATGACTTGATAACCGGAGAGATGACCTGGGGCGCGTCGAAGAGCCTCTTTTACGGGACCATTCTTATGATTGTCCTCGCGGCCTTCGGCCTCGTCGACTCCCCGATGATTGTGTTCCTCATCCCTATCATCTTCCTGGGCGGGATCATCTTCGCCGAGATTTCCCTCGTCTTCGTGGGGATCGTGCCGGGTATTGACTCCTTCAACTACTTCTATACCCTCTTCCTCACACCCATGCTCCTCTTCTCGGGCATCTTCTTCCCTCTCGACCACCTCCCCCGCGTCGTCACCACCATCGCCTGGTTCACGCCGCTTTACCACTTCGTCAATGTCTGCAGGGCCTTCGCCGCCGGAAACGTCACCGGCCCCATATTGAGTATCCTCTGGATGGTCGTGGCGTGCCTCCTCCTCGCCCCCCTCTCCTTCCGCCTCATGAGAAAGAGGATTGTGAAATAATAGTGCACAAAGAAACGGGGCCTTACGGCCCCGCTTCAAGATTGACGCTTTCCTTCCGCATCTATCTCAGCATGAATCCTCCGCCATAGGTCCGTTACCAGCGGGCAACCCCTCAAAGCCCCGTTGGCAATGCTTTCCCCTACCAGCAGATCCTCCCGTTCCCGATTCCGGTGAACGTCGCAGTGCTGAAGTCCATATACCCGTGAAAGGAGATCCGGCCATAGGCATTTTCGAAATATCCGGTGCACAGCTGATATTCAGAAACGCAAATGTCCAGCCGCGAGTTCACGCGATACACATAGGGGTTATCCGTCGGA
>JBLNHB010000092.1:0-19147 GCA_050268805.1 bacterium
GATATGGAATCACTGATACATCATTTTATTCTGATAACGAAGGGACCGATCGCAGCGCCTGAGGGGGAAATATATGTTGCGACCGAGGCACCGAAGGGCGAGCTTGGATTCTATATTGTCAGCGACGGCACCGGAAAACCCTACCGGATGCGCGTCAGGGCTCCTTCGTTCGTTCATGCATCGGTGCTGCCGAGGCTCTGCGAGGGGTCTATGGTTGCTGATGTCATCGCGAATATCGGCACGATCGACATCGTCCTCGGCGAGTGCGACCGATAGGCTACACGAACTTCTCGGAAGGTTTCGTCATCTCCCCGGACGAGAGCGCACGTTGGGAAGGAATGCAGCGAGGGCGGTGCGGGTTTCTGGTGAAATGAAGGGAGAAGGGATCCTGCTATGAACATGTTTGAGACAATTGTCCCGACAGGAAGCGTTGATATTGTCGTCAGCATCCTCCTGATCGTGCTCAAGATTGCGATCATCATGGGCATTACGCTGCTCCATGTCGCCTACGCGACCTACTTCGAACGGAAAGTGATCGGCCATATGCAGGTCAGGATGGGCCCGATGGAAGTCGGCCCCCATGGTCTGTTACAGCCCATTGCCGACGGCATCAAGCTCTTTTTCAAGGAAGATGTAATACCATCGGACGCTGACAAGCCTATTTTCTATATCGCGCCGGTCATCAGCATGATGGCCGCCATGTCATCGCTCGCTGTTATTCCCTTTGCCGAACAGTTCCTCATCGCCAATATCAATATCGGGATTCTCTTCATTCTTGCCTTCTCATCCCTCGGCGCCTACGGGATTGTCCTTGCCGGGTGGTCATCCAATTCGAAATATGCATTCCTCGGCGGGCTCAGGTCCTGTGCCCAGGTCGTCAGCTACGAAATCGCCATGGGCCTCAGCCTGGTGGGCGTTATGATGCTGGCAGGGTCCATGAACCTCCAGGATATCATCCGCGCTCAGCAGAGCCATCTCTTCGGGATGTACGCGATCCCGCAGATTCTGGGGTTCTTCGTCTTCACCATTGCCGCGATAGCCGAGACGAACCGGACGCCGTTTGATCTGCCCGAGGCGGAGAACGAACTGGTTGCGGGATATTTCGTCGAATACAGCGGGATGCGCTTCGCGCTCTTCTTTCTGGGGGAATACGTCGGGATGATCCTCATGTCCTCGCTCGGTGTCGCCTGCTATCTCGGCGGCTGGGCCCTTCCCCCCGTTCTCGTGAATGCCCTGCCGGTTCTCGGGAAGATACCGGGAGTCGTTATTTTCGTTGCAAAAGTATATATCGCGATCTTCATCTACTACTGGGTGAGGGCGACACTCCCCCGGTACCGGTATGACCAATTGATGGCACTCGGGTGGAAGGTGCTCATCCCCCTGGCGCTTGCAAATATCATCATCACAGGAGTAATCAAACTGATTACATGAAACCATCGGAATTCCTGAAAAAGATTTTTCTCTGGGAGATCGCGAAAGGGCTCCGGCTCACCCTGAGCAGGCTCTTCACCAGGCCGGTGACGAGGAGATATCCGAAAGAGAAGCGGGAGGCTGCCTTCGGATTCCGTGGACTCCATGCACTCTCGAGAAATCCCGTGACCGGGGAGGCGAAGTGTGTCGGCTGCGGTCTCTGCGTTGCCGTGTGCCCCTCGAAGTGCATCTATCTCTATACGTCGGAGGGCCCCGACCATAAGAAGATCGTCGACCGCTACGAGATCGAGGTGCTCCGGTGTGTCTACTGCGGATTCTGCATGGAGGCCTGCCCGTACAGCGCCGTCCTCCTGACGCAGCACTATGAGTACTCGAATTACTCGAGAGAGGTTCTCTATATGAACAAGGAGAAGCTGCTCCTGAACTGGGACAAATACATGGCCGGTGAAAAGGGAATAGAATATTTCGAGCGTTTCTGGCGACCCAAGTCTGAGGATTTCAGGGCTCATGACGACCAGGCGGTATTCAGAGGCACGAAGACCCCGGCTGAGACGGTGAGGACATGATTGGTCAGATATTTTTCGGCTATTTCGGAGGGATGATTCTCCTCACGTCTCTCCTTGTTATCAGCCGAAAGAATCCCGTTCACAGCGTCCTCTGGATGCTGGTCATGTTCTTCCACATCGCGGGACTCTATCTGTTTCTCAATGCCGAATTCATGGCGGCGGTCCAGATTATCGTCTACGCCGGCGCCATTCTCGTTCTCTTCCTCTTTGTGCTTTTCCTCCTCAATCTCAAGTCCGAGCCGAAGGAGAAGCAGTTCGTCGGCGGCTGGCCGCTCGGCTTCACCGCGGCCCTCGCGATCCTGCTCCTCATCATGATCCCGCTGATGAAGATGCAGGTGAAGGCCGACGGCCCGTGGAGCATTGAAGCGGTGACGAAAACAACGCATACCGTCGCGGTCGGCACCGTGCTCTACACCGAGTACCTCTTGCCCTTTGAGGTCACCTCGCTCATTCTCCTCGTTGCGATTGTGGGAGCCGTCATGCTGGCCAAGGGAGGATTGCGTGAGAAGGAGGAAGAATAATCTATGGTGCCGTTAAGTTGGTACCTGCTCCTGAGCGCAGCGGTTTTTTCAATCGGCGTCTTCGGATTCGTTACCCGGAGGAATATCATTATCATGTTCCTCTCGGTTGAGCTCATGCTCAACGGAGTCAATATCAGCCTCGTGGCGTTCAGCCATTATCTCCAGGATCTCAGGGGGCAGATTCTGGTATTTTTCATCATCGCGGTAGCGGCTGCGGAGGCTGCCATCGGACTCGTCCTCATCATCTCGGTGTTCAGAAACAAGCCGACAGTGCACGTTGATGAGCTCAATGAAATGAGGGGGTAGGAATGCAAAAAGGAAAGCTTAAAATTCAAAATTTAAGACGCAAAATGCAAGGAGCGGAAAGAGATTTGCGATATTTTGAATTTTTCTTTTTGAAGTTTGAATTCGCGAAGGAATTATTATGGAATACTATGTACTGATACCGTTTTTACCGCTCGCGGCCTTTGCGATCAACATTATCTTCGGAAGAACGGTGCTGAAGACCGCTTCTCACTGGGTCTCGACCCTCGCCGTCTTCGGCTCGCTGGCTGTGTCCATCGCCGTTGTCAGGGACGTCATCGCGGGAGCAATGATCAACGCGGATCTCTTCAGCTGGATCGTCTCCGGCAATTTCAAGGTAACCGTCGGATTCCTGATCGACCCGCTGACCGCGGTGATGCTCATTGTGGTGACCGGCGTGAGCTTTCTCGTCCATGTGTATTCCATTGGATACATGCATGGTGATTCTGGATATTACCGTTTCTTTGCGTTCCTCAGCCTCTTCACCTTCTCGATGCTCATGCTCGTGATGGCGAACAATTTCCTCCAGCTCTATTTCGGATGGGAAGCGGTCGGCCTCTGCTCCTATTTCCTCATCGGATTCTGGTATGAGAAAAAGAGCGCGGCGGATGCAGGCAAGAAAGCATTCATCGTCAACCGTTTCGGTGATTTCGGTTTCGGCCTCGGGGTGATTCTCATATTCCTGACCTTCGGGACCCTCCACTACGCTCCGGTTTTTGATGCGATGCCGACGATTGTCGGCAGGACAATTCCTCTCTTCGGCTCCGATGTGAGCCTCATTACGGTCATTGCCCTGCTGCTCTTCTGCGGCGCTGTCGGGAAGTCTGCGCAGCTCCCGCTCCATGTCTGGCTCCCCGACGCAATGGAAGGCCCGACGCCGGTGAGCGCGCTCATTCATGCCGCCACCATGGTCACCGCAGGCGTCTTCATGGTCTCCCGGACCAATGTGATCTTTTCGCTGTCGCCGCTCGCGATGAACGTGGTCGCCGTGACTGGAGCGCTGACAGCGATCTTTGCCGCTACGATCGCCCTCGTTCAGAACGACATCAAACGGGTGGTCGCCTATTCGACGGTGAGCCAGCTCGGATACATGTTTGTCGCCTGCGGGGTCGGCGCCTACAGCGCAGGCATCTTCCATCTCTACACCCATGCTTTTTTCAAGGCGCTCCTCTTCCTCGCAGCAGGGAGCGTCATGCATGCCATGGCAGGAGAGCTCGATATGCAGAAGATGGGCGGCCTGAAGAAATACATGCCCGTCACCTACTGGACGATGTTCCTTGCCTCCCTGAGCATTGCCGGGATTCCTCCCTTTGCAGGGTTCTTCAGCAAGGACGAGATCCTCTGGATGGCGTTCAACGGCGGGACGGTCGGGACCGCTGTCTGGATCCTCTGCGCTGCTGCCGCCATTCTCACCGCCTTCTACTCGTTCCGGCTTATTTTTGTCACTTTCCATGGAGAGTTCAGGGGGACCGAGGAGCAGAAGCACCATCTCCATGAGTCTCCCAAGGTGATGACTATTCCCCTTATCCTCCTCATGATTGGAGCCGTCAGCGCGGGCTGGATCGGGATCCCCGCCGTGCTCGGCGATATGGTCGGGATAGAGCATTCCAACTGGTTTGCCGAGTTCACGAAGCCGGTTCTCGGCCATCCCGAAGTCCATGCTTCACATGAAACAGAGAGCATGCTCATGCTCTTTTCCATCGCGCTCGGAGTGACCGGCATCATTGTCGCGGCGGTCTTCTATCTCAGGAACAGGTCCATCCCGGTCAGGCTCGCCGAGCGGTTCAGCGGAATCTACCGGGTTCTCTGGAACAAGTACTATGTCGATGAACTCTACGATTTCATCCTGGTGAGGCCCGCAAAAGGGGTTGCCCAGCACGTCCTCGTCGGGTTCACGGATGCGAAGATCATCGAGGGGATCGTCAACGGTGTTCCCCGGTTCATCGGCTGGTTTTCGGGCCGGATCAGGAAGGTCCAGTCCGGGATCACGCAGCACTATGCGGCAGTCATGGCATTGGGCATCTTCATCGCCTTTGCGATCTTCGCCCTGAAGCTCTTCGGAGGTTGATGATGTTGGAACCAGCAAGGAGCATTTTATGGAAATAGCCTATCCGATTCTCAGTACGCTGATCTTTCTGCCGGTTGCCGGCGGATTGGCCCTCTTGCTCCTGAACAGGAAGCACGAGACGCTCATCAAGTGGGCGGCGCTCATCTTCAGCGTGCTGACCTTCGCGGTCTCCATTCCCCTCTTCACCCGGTTCGACAAGAGTACGCACCTCATGCAGTTCACGGAAAGGCATGCATGGATACCCGCCTGGGACATCAATTACTTCATCGGCATTGACGGCATCAGCGTTCTCTTCGTGCTCCTCTCGGCGCTCGTGACGATTCTCTGTGTGCTCATCTCGTGGAACGCCATCACCGAGAAGGTGAAGGAGTTTTATGTCTCCCTGCTCCTGATCGAGGGATCGATGATCGGGGTGTTCTGTTCCCTCGATTTCTTCCTCTTCTATATCTTTTGGGAGGCGATGCTCATTCCCATGTACATCCTGATCGGGGTCTGGGGCGGCGGCCGGAGGCTCTATGCCGCCATCAAGTTCTTCCTCTATACCTTTGTGGGCAGTGTCCTCATGCTCATCGGCATCATCGTTCTCTACCGCACCGCTCACACCTTCGACATCCTCCAGCTTATGGACCAGGCCTACCCCTACAAGCTGCAGCTCATCCTCTTCTGGGCATTCTTTGCGGCCTTTGCCGTGAAAGTGCCCATGTTCCCTGTCCATACCTGGCTTCCCGATGCCCACACCGAGGCGCCGACAGCAGGGAGTGTGATCCTGGCTGCGATCCTCATCAAGATGGGAGCATACGGATTCCTCCGTTTTTCCCTTCCGCTCTTCCCTGATGCATCGAGAGCAATGACTCCGGCCATGCTCGTCCTTTCGGTCATTGCCATCATCTACGGCGGACTCATCTGCCTCGCCCAGACAGACCTCAAGCGGCTCATTGCCTACAGTTCGGTGAGTCATATGGGATTTGTAACCCTGGGGATATTCGCCCTCAACGCTCAGGGAGTGGAAGGCGGGATACTCCAGATGATCAACCACGGCGTTGTCACCGGCGCCCTCTTTTTGAGCATCGGGATCATTTATGAGAGGACCCACAGCAGGGAAATCGCCGATTATGGCGGTCTCGCAACGCCCCTGCCGGTGTACGCGGGGTTTTTTATGGTCTTTACGCTCGCATCAATCGGGTTGCCCGGAATGAACGGCTTCGTCGGCGAATTCCTCATCATCCTCGGCGGCTTTGCCTCGAACAGGCTCGCCGGTATCCTGGCGGCCACGGGCATCATTATCGGGGCGGCATATATGCTCTGGCTCTACCAGAAGATTTTCTTTGTCGAGGTGAGCAAGAAAGTCGCCCACCTCAGGGACATGGACGGCCGTGAGATCCTGACGCTCCTGCCGATGCTCGTCCTCGTCTTTTGGATCGGCATTTATCCGAATACTTTTCTCAGTTTCATGCATACGAGCGTGAACCATCTGCTCAGCAAGGTTTACTATAACGCCGCGGTCAATGCCGATCTTGCCCGGAATATGATTGATCTGATGAAATAATCTGGAGGAGACATGCAGTATACGGACCTATACCGAATTCTTCCTGAACTGATATTCACCTCTGCGGCTCTCATTGTCCTTTTGCTCGAACTGGTCATTAAGAGGAAAGAGACGATCGGATTCTTCGCCATGATCAGCGTGGCGGTGACGATCTACTTCATGAAATGGTCGCTCGGAAGCACCTCTGACGGCATGTTCATCTCGGATGGGTACAGCATGTTCTTCAAGCTCATCTTCTTTATCAATCTCGTTCTCTGCATCCTCATGTCCATCCAGTACCTGAAGATCGAGAAATCGCTCCGCGGAGAATACTTCGGTCTCCTCATGTTTTCGACCGCGGGGATGATGATTATGGCGTCGGCGGGTGATCTCATTGTATTCTACGTCGGCCTCGAGCTCATGGCTCTCAGCACGTACATTCTCGCCGGGTTCCTGCGGTCGAGCCGCAAGTCGAACGAGGCGGGCATGAAATACTTTCTCCTCGGCGCGTTCTCGTCCGCTATTCTCCTCTATGGAATTTCCCTGGTCTATGGCTTGACCGGGACGACCGATATCAGCAGGCTCTCGGTCCTCCTGGCCGATCCTGCAAAGCATACATCGCCGGTGCTCCTCTTTGCCCTTGTCATGTTTATCGCGGCTTTCGGGTTCAAGATAGCGGCAGCGCCCTTCCATATGTGGGCGCCCGATGTCTACGAAGGAGCTCCCACCCCGATAACGGCATTCATGTCTGTCGGGCCGAAGGCCGCTGCGTTTGCCGCGATGGGCCGTGTCTTTCTGATCGCTCTTTCATCGGTCAATGTCTCATGGACCCAGATCCTCATTCCTGTTGCGATCCTTACCATGGCGGTGGGGAACATCATCGCCATTTCTCAGACCAACATCAAGCGGATGCTCGCCTATTCCTCCATCGCCCATGCCGGATACGCGATGCTCGGGATTATCGTGGGGAACGGCGAAGGTGTTGCCGCGATGATGAATTACCTGATGATCTATGCCTTCATGAATATCGGGGCATTTGCGGTGGTGATCATGCTCAGGTCTGAAGGGTTCAGCGGCGAGAACCTGACCGATTATGAGGGGCTTGCAAAGACGCATCCCCTTCCGGCAGCACTTATGCTCATCTTCATGTTCTCGCTCACCGGCGTTCCGCCGACGGCCGGATTTATCGGGAAGTTCTACATCTTCGTGTCGCTTATCGACGCGGGATACGCCTGGCTCGCTCTCGTTGCGGTCACCTTCAGTGTCATATCGGCGTATTTCTATCTCCGGGTTGTCATGCTCATGTATATGAAGGAATCTACAGTGCGCCCCTCACTGTCCCTCACCCCGGGACTTGGATTGACCCTCGGGATAACCACCATTATGGTCCTGCTCATCGGTATCCTGCCGACCGTTCTCATTGAAATGGCGAGAGCCTCCTCGCTCCTGTAGGCTCACCCGGCATGAGGGTCCTTCTCATATCTCCCATCAGCAGGTCAAAGCTGCTGGGGAGTAATTTCTACTTCAAGCTCCCCTTCCTGAGCCTTCCTACCCTGGCCGGCTTCACGCCTCCGGGAATCGATGTTGAGATCATTGACGAGAGGGTGGATGAAATCCCCTGGAACGCACGGCCTGACCTCATAGGGATTACCGCGATGACGCCCCTCGCAAGCCGCGCCTATGAAATCGCTGACTTCTTCAGGGCACGGGGGATCCCCGTGGTGCTCGGGGGCATGCATCCGTCCGTGCTCCCTGAAGAGGCGCTGGAACATGCTGATGCGGTCGTTGTCGGGGAGGCAGAGGGAATATGGGAACGGGTCGTCGAGGATGCCCGGTCAGGGAGGCTTTCGGGTATCTACAGGACCGAAGGTTTCACCGATCTGAGCGCGTGCACGGCGAAACCGAGACGCGACCCTGGCAAGTACCTTCCGGTCACCTTCATTGAGACGAGCCGCGGCTGTCCCCACGCGTGCAATTTCTGCGCAGTTACCCGTTTCTTCGGGGGGCGGCACAGGACCTTCTCCATTGATCGTGTCGTCGAACAATTGAAGGAGATCAAGCCTGTTGAGTCCCGTTTTGCCTTGAAGAACTGTGTGTTCTTCGTTGATGACAACATTATCGGACAGCCCGACCATGCTGCGGCGCTCTTTGAGGCGATACGACCCTTCAAATTAAAATGGTTCGGCCAGGCATCGATCGGCCTCGCCCAGCGGCCTGACCTGCTGAAAGCGATGGCGGAAACAGGCTGCATGGGGCTTGAAATCGGATTTGAAACGATCAGCGATGACCCGGAGTCCAAGAAGATCGGGAAACCCATCAAGGACCCCAAGGAGGTTATCGAAGCGGTCAAATTCATCCACTCTTACGGCATCGGAGTCCAGGGATCATTCATTTTCGGTTTTGACCATGACGACCCCGGACTGTTCGGGCGGACGGCGCGGTTTGTCCAAAGGGCGAACCTCGACGCGGTTTACGTCGGGATTCTCACTCCCTATCCCGGGACGAAAATTTTCAAGCGGCTCGAGGAAGAGGGCAGAATACTCCATACGAACTGGGACGCGTATGATACCGCGAATGTCGTATTCGAGCCAAAGGGTATGACGAGGGAGGAACTTCAAAACGGGTATTACTTCATGCTAAAGCAGATCTATTCGTTGCGCAACATGGCCCGCCGGTTTATCGGCAGCAGGACCCAAATGGCGTTTTTCATTCCCATGAATATCGGTTTCAAGATATCACTCAAGCGTATGTTTCGAGAGATGGCCCTTCAATCGGAAAATCATTCGGCAAAGAAAAACGCCGGGTAACTCCGCTTTCTCGATCGCCAATCCAGGTAAGTCAATGATTTCACGACCTCATGAGCCGGGAAGGCTCACCCGCTCATATTTGCGAGCGGTTCAGTTATGACGTACCGAAGTGCTCGTAAAAAAGAGAGCGCCGCGAATCTTTTCGTGATATAATGGTTTCCATGCTTACCATCTTTCGGCCAGGAGGGACAGCGGAAAGGAGGTGATAAGGCGAATGAAATAATGCCTGGCTGGTTGAGCAGCAAGAAAAGAAAAAAAGAATGGAGGGAGTTATGAAGAGGTCTCTTTTCATGGTTGTCTTTCTGCTGATCTTCGTTTCCGTTACCTATGGCGAGGATTATACCGGCACGCTCAAAGATGCTCAGTACAAGATCAGGGTTCCTGAAAACTGGAATGGTGTTCTCCTCATGTATGCGCACGGGTACGGATACATAGAACGATATAATCAACATCAGTTCGATTTTTCTTACGCTGATGCGGCCCCCGGAGGCGAAGGAATGGAGAACTTTCTGCTCTCGCAGGGGTATGCTCTTGCCGGCACCACATTCAGCGGGACAGGCTGGCAGGTGAAGGAAGGGATGCATGAGATCGTTTCCCTGGCCGGACTGTTCAACGGCCTTGTTGGAAAGCCGAAGAAAATAATCCTCATCGGTTATTCCATGGGTGGAGTCATTGCCTTG
This sequence comes from bacterium, assembly GCA_050268805.1. Classification (GTDB taxonomy): domain Bacteria; phylum Nitrospirota; class Thermodesulfovibrionia; order Thermodesulfovibrionales; family BMS3Bbin05; genus JBLNHB01. The sequence goes on from JBLNHB010000092.1 coordinate 9,902, forward strand.
AAGAGCGCCGAAGAAGTGCCTCTCTATGATGGGATCATCGCCGGCTGCACACCGACCAGCACGTCGAAGCTCTTTGACCTGACAGGGGCGGGGGCACTTGCCTATGACGCGGCATTTGGATGGCCCGAATCATGGGGGACCTGGTATGACGTCCGGGACAATCTGACCTTCTCAGAAGTGGCCTCGGTTATATCCGATCAGCTTGATGTATCGAAACCGGGCTTTCCCACAAACTTTGTGAAATTTGAGTTCATGAGGCGTCTCTTTGATACTCCTGATTCATGGTTTTATACGTTTCCCAACGGAGCTCCCGGCTTGTTCTTTTTCGACATGTTCTTCCTGACCGAGGGAAGGGCAGAGCTTGAGATGAGGGCGAAAGGCCCGATTGTCCAGAATGCGGATCATGTTTACGTCTTAAGCCCGGAAGACAGAGGATATCTCAATTTCCTTGCGGGTGCTATGGGGGTAAGTATTAACTTTGATAGTATCCTGACCTCTATGAATAGCAGAACAACGGTTACTGCGGACAAACCCCAGAGACACTACCTCGAAAAGTACTTTGACCCGAGCGGCGAGCTCCAGAAGCCTGTCATCACCATCCATTCGACAAATGATGTATTAGTGCCGGAATTCTTCGAAACTGTTCTGGCAGAGACTGTGGAGACGGCGAACAAGAAAGGCATGCTCCTCCAGGTGTTTACCGCTGATCCGGGTCATTGCACCTTTACGCCTCCCCAACTCCTCAGCACTATAAGAGCAATGGAATACTGGTTGGAGTACGGAACGAAACCGGGTGATGCATTCTTTCCGGAAAGCTTTCCTGACTTTCCGGAAAATCCGGCAGGCTTTAAGCCTCTTAGTTACACTCCGGGCCCCTGGCCTATTGGAAAGAAATAATGACTCGCTGAGAAAGATTCCCCGATTGTCCGACAGAGGGCAGAGAGGAGTAAATCCGCTCTGCCTTCTTCTTTTTAGATTAGAAAAGGCGTTGTCCTTTCTTCACATCATTGCGATCACGCTCATCATCGCTATGGACCAGAGAATATCAACCGGGAGCTGAATCTCGCTGCTCGAATCAAAGAGGAGATTTGCCCGGGGAGGGAATTCATCGTCACCGAGCCAGAAAATAATGATCGCCGGGATCCGGGGAAAGGGAAGGAGCCTGAAAGCAGCATCGCCGAAATTCGCCTTCCCGCCGGCGAGAGAGATTCCCTTCTGGATGAATGCATCGAGATTATTATGATATTTCTCTGCGAGGTTCGAAAGGGGGAGGACGTGAGAACCCCTGAAAAAGAGATGGCCGCCTGAAAGATCCTCGGGCTTGATGAGGCGGCCTGTGAGCGCACACTCCTTTGCCGCTGTCAGATAGACAAGAGCGGAAAGCCTGAAGAAATATCCGATTCGCTGAAGCAGCCTTTCGCTGTCAGGCGAAGTGCCTGCAATGGTTCTGGCAAGAGGATCTAAAGAGAAATCCATCCCGAATGACGGAAGGGTATACCTGCCCGATGAACGGTCATAGCTGACCTGTGCCCGTCTGCACACGTTATCGGGGTCCTGCTGAGAGAGGATGCCCCAGGCTTTTTCTTCTCCGGATGGCATGCTCCATTATAGCCAATGACCGGTCAGGAATGCCCCTCACCGCCGGGACCTGGTGGAGTCGGTAAGCCCTCGCCCTTGACCCCCAGGGGGAGGACAGGTACAATAAATCGGTTCTTTGGTGATCATTGTTTCCTCCATCAGCTCAGGAAAGCGCGATTCAGTATGGAACAGGCTCTCATGCTCATCGTCGGTCTTTTTGTTCTCGAGGTGGTATTCGGCTACTGGCTTGAGTATCTGAACATATCCCATATCGAGAAGGCCGGCTCGATTATTCCGCCTGAGTTCGAGGGGCATATTGACCAGGGGGTGCTCACCAGGACGCGGGATTACACAGTCGAACATACGCGGTTCGGAATTGTTGCCTCGGTCGTGAATACCGTGGTCATCCTCACCTTTCTCTTTGGGGGCATTCTCCCTGCGTATGATTCCTGGGTTGCTTCCCTGAAGCTTCCGTTTGTTCTTTCGGGACTCATCTTTTTTCTCCTCCTTTCCTGTGCGTCAACCGTTCTCTCCATTCCCTTCAGTCTCTACCGTTCGTTCAGGATCGAGAAGAAGTACGGGTTCAATACCATGACTCCCAAGCTCTGGGTCATCGACTTCATAAAATCCCTCCTGCTCTCTCTGAGCCTCATGGGGATACTGATCGCAGCCGGGCTCTGGATTATTCAGGCCAGCCCCGGGTTTTGGTGGTTCTGGGCATGGACGCTCTTCTTTGCGTTCACCATCTTCATCATGTACATCTCGCCGTACGTCATAGAGCCGCTCTTCAACAAGTTTGAGCCGATTGAGGACGAGACGCTCGCAGAGGGGATCCGGAGACTTGCCGGGAAGGCCGGTATCAGGGTGAGCAGGATATCCAGGATGGATGCCTCGAAGAGAACCAAGCATACCAATGCCTATTTCACCGGCATCGGAAAGGTCAAGAGGATTGTCATCTATGATACCCTGCTCGAAAGGATGGAAAAGAGCGAGATTCTCGCGGTCCTGGCCCATGAGATCGGGCACTGGAAAAAAAGACACCTTGTGAAATACCTCGCATCGGTTGAAACGCTTTCCCTGGGCATCATGTATGGATCATTTGAGCTGCTCAAGAGCAATTTCTTTGCCGGGCTCTTTCGCATCGGAAATGCCACGTTGTATACGAAGCTCCTGTTCCTCGTATTTTTCGGTTCTCTCGTATTGTTTCCCCTGGAGCCGATATTTCATTATTTCTCTCGGAAGCACGAGAGAGAGGCGGACCGCTTCTCCCATGAACTCACCGGAGATGCGGGGAGCATGATCAGTACGCTCGTGAAACTCTCCAAGGACAACCTTTCGAACCTTCATCCCCATCCCCTCTATGCTGCGTTCCATTATTCCCATCCTCCGGTGACCGAGAGAATAAGGCTCATCAGAGGGCATGATGATAAGAGCAGGTAATAAGACAGAAGATATCCGGTAATAAAGGAAGCCGGCCTGCTTACAACAGGCCGGCTTCCTTGCGAGAAGAATAATTTAACCCCGTCAATTCAGGCAACTGCCTCTGCAACTGCTTCATGAGCGGGCATGGTTCCAAAATTTTTTGAAATTGATAGGGTATATTTCACAAAGGTTTGCTTTCATGACGAATGCATCGCACCATGCGTCCCCGGTTCTTATTGAGAGTTTACGCTCAGGTATCGATGCAAAAAATTTCGTCGCCACGCCCGCTCAAATGTATGAATAATGTGAGTTAGAATTCTGTTTCCGGAGCGCCGGGTCCTGGAGAAGCTGATCCCTCGCCTTTTGAGAAGGCCAGCCACCCCATGTAAATGAGGTTAATCAGCGGCAGAAGGATCAGTAGGCCGAGCCATTTGTTTTTCCCGAGGTTTTCCGTTATACAGAGCCAGATATAAATGCCGACAAAAATGTTCACGATCGGGATCAGGAGCAGGAGGATCCACCACCCGCTCTTGCCTGCCGAAGCGACCATCGTCCACAACTGAACGATCGGGACAAAGGCCAGCCCGGGAGCGGGGACAGAGAGCTTTTTCGCGATGAAAAAGAGGCAGAGTGAAAAGAAGATGTACACGGCAATTTCAATGATGAGAAAAAGAGTCATGAAGCCGGCAAGCAGCGCAGGGAACAAAGGAGGCATCGGCAGAGCCGGGGGCTTTTCAGACGAAAACGGGGCCGGAGATGCAGGCTGAGCAGGTGGCATCGGCTGAGCCGGTCGCACCTGCTGCGGCTCAGTCAGTTGAGTTTTTTTTTCCGCAGGGGTTTCGGGGCGCGCTGGCGACGGAAGGGGCTGGACCTGTGCCGGTGATGGATCAACTTTCTGAGCTGGGGTCCTCTCCAGAGGGGCCTGAGACGGAGCAGGGACCATTTCCGGCTCAGGAGAAACCACCTCGCTCTGCGGTTCGGCCGGTACTGCTTCCTGCGGAAGCGGTTCTTCCGGTGTCGCTGCCTTTTCTTCAGGCTCGCGTGACAGCCGTTCTATTTCTTTCATCTCCTCTTTGGGCTGTTTCTTGAAGTATTCCATCTGTTGGGGAGAAAAGTTCGGATCGATGAGATATGCCTGTTTGAAATATTCAGAGGCTTCGCTGTGCCTGCCGAGCTTATAGAGAGAATATCCGAGGAGATAATACGCAGAGGGGTCGGGTTTCTTGTCGACATACATCTTCAGATAATTGACCGCCTCGCTGAAGTTTCCTTTTTCATAGTAGCGGAGTGCTTCCTGATACTCATCGGTGGTCTGAGCGGCAACGATGCCCCACGTCAGGAGGCACGAGAGAATGAGTACCGATAAAAAAACGCTTTTTTTCATGTCCTTCTCCCCTGTTCTCTGGGTTATCCTCCCTGCAGGAGGAACGCACTAATCTTTTCGTCCAATAATTCAGAAAACATTATAGCAGAATCCTTCCGTCGAAACCACTCCGGATCTCTCCCTTTTCGAGCAGCGGGTGAGTCCCATTAGCTCTTTTTATCCGATCATTCCGCGCTTGACAGGGAAGAGAACAAAATGGGAGTGTATGATATGCCGGGAAAGGCTCTTATCCCCATCTGTTCGTGGTGCAAGAAGATCCGTGTCGAGGATACGTCGTGGATCAACATAGACCAGTACCTCACCGATACGGGGTTCGGTGTTTTCACCCACAGCATCTGCCCCGGATGCGCGGACAAGTATTTTGAGAAGAGGACCTACCTCGAGAGCTACCAGAATATCTGCAAGGCCATCAGTGCGAGTCTCTCGCTCGATGAGGTTTTGAATCTCATCGTGACCAACGTCGTCAAAGTCATGAACGTAAAAGCGAGCATGCTCCGGCTCCTGAACAGGACGACCAACAAGCTCGAAATGGCTGCGTACTTTGGGTTGAGCAGGGAGTATGTCGACAAGGGGCCTGTTGCCTCCGACGCGAGCATCGAGGATGCGCTCAGGGGGAAATCGGTATCGGTCTATGACATACAGTCTGATCCCCATGCGGCATACCGGACAGAAGCGCAAAAGGAAGGGATACGGAGCATTCTTTCCATACCGCTCAGGCTGCATGATGAGGTCATCGGCGTTTTGAGGATGTATACGGCGGAACCGGTAAAATACACGGATGAGGACCTGAAATTCGTCACTGCCATTGCCGATCAGGCTGCGATCGCTATCAATAATGCCCATGTTTTTGAGAGGACAGTCTCCAAAGAGAAACAGTATCTCAAGGTCTTTGCCGATGTCACAAAAGCGGTCAGTTCCACGCTCGAACTTGATGAGGTGCTCAATCTTATCGTCAGGAAGCTTCCCGATGTGATGAATCTCAAAGCGGCAACGATCAGGCTCCTCGATGAAGCAGGGGAGAAACTGACCCTCGTTGCGGCACACGGGCTCTCAGCCGAATACCTCAATCGCGGACCGGTGGATACGGAAGAAAATATTCGGGAAGCGCTCCAGCTCAAGCCGGTCGCGATCTATGATGTAACGAGGGATAACAGGATACGCTACAAGAAAGAGGCTGAACGGGAGGGGATCAAGAGTATGCTTACCCTCCCCATTATAGCGCGGTCCAGGCTGATTGGAATTCTGCGGCTACTCACCGGCATGCACCGGCAGTTCACTGAAGAAGAAATCCGTTTCACTGCATCACTTGCCGAGGTATGCGGAGCCGCCATCGACAATGCCAGGCTCTACGAGTCCTTGCGGAAGCGCGGCATTAATCAAACAGTCCGCTGAGTACCCGGGTCTTCTCCTCGATTCCTTCGGTCAATTCTTCCTGGGATTTTTTCAGGCGGTGGAGTTCGTCGGCAATGTTCAAGGCGGCGAGAATGGAGGCTTTGAGCGGCGATACGCCAGGCGCGGAATCGAGCACTTCCCGGGTTTTCCCGTTCACATACTCTGCGAGTTTCCGTATGTACTCTTCGTCTGCATCGCCCTTGATGGTATAGGTCTGACCGAGGATGGTGACTTCAATGCTTCCCATATCAGATCTCCAGCGATTCCAGTTCTGACAAAAGCTCTTCGACCTGGTGCTTGATGGAATCTTTCTCGGCTGTCAGCCGGGACAGTTCATCATTCTTTTGACGGAGGGTTTTCTCGTAGGAGTTGATACGTTCCGTGAGCTGTCTATTTTCCTCTTTGAGCGATTTCGCCTTTTCGATGGCAGAAGAAATTTTGGCCTCAAGGTTTCTCAGCCGTTCCACCGGAGAGCCCTCCTTTCCTGAGGCGCCGGGTATGTCAGAATCAAAAAGGTCACTGCCGCTCATGAAAATAGAATATCAGAAGGGCAAACGTTCTGTCTACCGACAGACAGCAGGCATTGAATATGCGGAAATTCTATCTGCAGATTTTTTCGGGAGGAAATATGTCCAATCCCTCTTTCCCGATGAGAGCAATCTCGCCGCAGCGGCTCAGAGTCTGTGAATGATACGGTTCAAGAGACTTTCTTCAGTGTGCAGACGGCGATAGCGGCGATTCCCTCGCCGCGGCCGATGAACCCCATGCCCTCATTTGTCTTGGCCTTGAGGTTCATAAGGCCGGAGGGGATGCCGGCAGAAGCGATCATCTGTTTCATGCTCTCGAAGTAGGCGCCGAGTTTGGGCCTTTCCGTAATAACGGTTGCATCGATCCAGCTTATTTCATATCCGTTGATGAGGGTGAGTTCTACAACATATTTGAGGAGTTTTATGCTCGATGCATCCTTCCCTTGAGCATCGGTATCCGGAAAATGACTCCCGATATCACCGAGGCCGACGCCCCCGAGGATGGCATCAATGATACTGTGACAGAGGACATCGGCGTCTGAGTGACCTTCGAGCCCTTGTTCAAAGGGGATTTCCACGCCGCCGATGATCAGTTTCCTGCCGGTCTTGAACCGGTGAGAATCATATCCGATACCGGCTCTGAACACCGGCTCTTCCCCGGTCATTCCCGGGCCCTCAGGAATGCCTCGACGATAAAAGCATCCTCCCGCGTCGTTACTTTGATATTTTTATGGCTTCCCTCAACAATGGTCACCTTTCCTCCGGCTGCCTCAACAACGGCCGCGTCATCGGTAAAGATCCGGTTCTTGTTCTTTATCCGGTCATAAGCGCTGAGGAGCGCTTCGTGGCGGAATACCTGCGGTGTCTGTATTGCCATCAGATTTCCACGATCCAGGGTTTTCAAGGCGATGCCGTCTTTCACCTCTTTGACCGTGTCCTTGAGCGGTACCCCGGTGACCACACCGTCGCAATCCTTCAGCGCCCGAACGCACCGGCTGAGGATTTCGTCATCAAGGAGAGGTCTCACCCCATCGTGGATCACGATGACGGCGCGGCGGTCATCAATGAGTTTCAGGGCATTGTAGACCGAATCCTGACGCTCCCTCCCCCCGGGGGCAACCCTCTTTATCTTGTCGAGCCCATAGGTCTCGATGAGGTTCAGTCCCCGGTCGATATCGGCCTCGCTGAAGACCGGTATGATTTCGGATACCACATCGCTCTTCTGGAAGACATCGAGTGTCCTGATGACAATAGGCTTGCCGAGGATTTCGAAAAACGCCTTGTTGGTCTCAGAGCCGAAACGCTTGCCGGCTCCGGCTGCAGGTACTATGGCGATAACGGTCTGTTTCATGGGGCCTCAGGACACTGGTCCGTTCCTGCTTAGAGCATATCAGATACAGATGATTCCTGCTACTGAATATTCGGCAGGTCCGTCAGCTTACCGGTGGTTGTCATCGGTGGGCCTCGCGAAGATCATCCGTCCGGCCGTTGTCTGGAGCACACTGGTCACCGTCACATCCTGATTCCTGCCGATCAGCCTCCGCGCGTTTTCGATGACCACCATGGTTCCGTCATCGAGATAGGCAACACCCTGGTTCTGCTCTTTTCCCTCTTTGAGCACAAACACCTTGAGCATCTCACCGGGGAGGACAACCGGCTTGAGCGCATTCGCCAGCTCGTTGATGTTCAGCACCGAGACCCCCTGGAGTTCGGCGACCTTGTTCAGGTTGAAATCGTTCGTGACGATCTTTGCCCCGAGATATTTCGCGAGCGCGACGAGCTTGGTATCAACTTCCTTGATTTTCGGGAAGTCCTCTTCGACGATCCTTACGGAGAGATGCGACATGTTCTGTATCCGGTGGAGGATATCGAGCCCTCTCCTCCCCTTTGCCCTCCGGAGTGAATCTGAGGAATCAGCGATATACTGGAGTTCCTGGAGGATGAACTGGGGGATGATGAATACACCTTCGAGGAACCCCGTCTCGCATACATCGGCGATTCTGCCGTCAATGATCACGCTTGTGTCGAGAATCTTGAGATTCTCTTCTATCACCTGGCCCTTGAAAAGCCTGATGAGCCTGTCCACGGTGAGCATTTTCCCGCGATACAGACCGATGATAAGCCCGCAATATCCGGAAACCGCGGTCGAAACGGAACTTATGATATGGTATGTGTCGGCAAAAAGGCTTCTGAGAGGGAGTACGAGCAGATACCCGAAAGCCACGCCTGCCGTGAGACCGATCAGCCCCCCGAGAAAATAGCCGATCCTGACCGATCGGAGGGAGAGAGCCAGCACATTGGTAATGAGTCCAGCTAGAAGTCCGATGATCAGACCCTCGACCGGGCGCTGGGTGATCTGGCCGAGATAATAACCGCTGAGAACGAAAATAAAAAGAATAATGACTCTGACAATGATTGACAGCAAAATCGATAACCTCCTTTCCTGAAATAACGCCATGCGACCCTCATGGTAACACCGGTCGTGAAGAGCCGCAGGGAAGAGAATCTTTCTTTAATTACACCGGTTTCAAGGGAATATAGAATTTTCTTCCGTTTCTGTTAACAAAGAGCACAATCGTGGTATTTTCCTGTATGGAAGCTGCCGACAAGTTGAAATCCTTGAGGGATTGGATGGTGCGGCCGTTGATCTCCTGGATGACGTCGCCCCGTTTGAGGCCGGCATCATCGGCAGGACTCCCCTGCTCCACGCGCTCGATAACAACTCCCTTTTCATCCGCGTCGAGTCCCAGTTGCCGGGCAAATTCCCTGTTCAGCTGCACGACGGTGACTCCTTCGAGGACCTCTTTCCTGGCCTGCTCCTGGATCGTTTCCAGGCTGATCTCACTGTACTCTTTGGGCAGTTCTGCAATGGACACCCTGAACCGCTTCGAACTCTTGTTCCTCACGATGCCGACTTCGCTCTCCGATCCGATACGGCTCTGC
>JBLNHB010000093.1:0-6790 GCA_050268805.1 bacterium
TTCTGCGTTTATCAGATCATCGAGGATCATCACAACGTTCCTTCTCTGCTATGGAATACGAAACCTCATTGTATGATAGTGATTGCTATTTTAACTTCTTTTCCTTTTAAATAAACGATGAAAATTATTGTGACGCTCCCTGAGGGGAGGGGACGATTTTCCTTTCTACTCGCGATGGTTCTTCTTCTTTCCCTATTCCTTTCCCATGCTCCCGCAGAGATCTATGAGTGGAAAGACAAGAATGGAAATGTCGTCTTCTCCGATACGCCTCCTCTTGGCGTGGAGGCAAAGGAGAAGAAAGTCCGGATTGACAGATTTGAGCGGGAAAGACCCGGGAAAGACGCGCCGAAGACTGAAACCGGGAATGTTCAGCAATATGAAAACACACCGTCAGGAAATAAACGCGCTTACAACGAGATTCTGGTCCTTATGTACATGACCGACTGGTGCGGCTACTGCAGGGCTGCACGGCAGCATCTCAATTCCCTCGGGGTCAGGCTCGTTGAATACAACATAGAACGTGATACGGGGAAGAGGGAGGAGATGAAGAAGAAGTCCGGCGGCTCGACGGGGGTGCCGCTCATCGATGTGGAAGGGATCATTATTTCCGGGTATGACCCTGACGGGATTGATAGAGCTTTGGAGAAGAAGAGGGGTTACTGAGGTCGATGAAATCTGCTGTCAACACAATCACGGCGATATCTGGAAAGAGGAGAGGTTCGGCTAGAAATGGCGGTCCCTGATAAAGACAAACGGCCTAACCGGCTCATCAAGGAGAAAAGCCCGTACCTGCTCCAGCATGCCTACAATCCTGTGGAGTGGTACCCCTGGACAGAGGAGGCTTTTGAAAAAGCAAAAATAGACGATAAACCGGTTTTCCTCTCAATCGGGTATTCGACCTGCCACTGGTGCCATGTGATGGCTCATGAATCCTTTGAAGACCCTGAGATCGCCCGATTGATGAATGAAGCCTTTGTTTGTGTGAAGGTCGACCGTGAGGAACGGCCGGATATCGACATCGTGTATATGGGCGTGTGCCAGATGATGACCGGCAGCGGCGGATGGCCCCTCAGCATTTTCATGACCCCCGACAAAAAGCCATTTTTTGCCGGCACCTATTTTCCGAGAGAGACAAAATACGGAAGAATCGGGATGAAGGAGCTCATTCCACGCATTCAGTCGCTCTGGGCAAACGAGCGGTATAAAGTCATCCACGCGGCAGATCAGGCAACGAAAGCTCTTGCGGCAACTCCTGTTGCTTCACCAAAAGGGGAATTGCCCGAATCAGTACTCGGGAGCGCCTTTCAGCAGCTCTCCGGCATGTTTGATGAAGAGCAGGGAGGATTTGGTACCCGGCCGAAATTCCCGACGCCCCATAATCTTCTTTTTCTCCTGAGGATGGGGAAGAACCGGAAAGAGCGAAAAGCGCTTGCGATGGTCGAAAAAACGCTCGAGGGCATGATGATGGGAGGCATTTTTGATCATGTCGGTTTTGGATTCCACCGGTATTCCACGGACCAGGTCTGGCTCGTCCCGCACTTTGAGAAAATGCTCTATGACCAGGCGATGCTTGTGATGGCATACACAGAGGCATATCAGGCCGTGAAGGATGAACAGTACCAGAAGACCGCAGAGAAGGTCCTGGCATATGTCCTCCGTGACATGACCGCTTCCGAGGGCGGGTTCTTCTCTGCCGAGGATGCCGACAGCGAGGGTGTGGAGGGAAAGTTTTATGTCTGGTCCGAAGGGGAACTGCGCGAAATCCTCTCACAGGAGGAGGCTGAAACGCTCATCAGGATATTCAATGTCGAGCAGGCGGGAAATTACCTTGAAGAGTCTACCCGGGAAAAGACGGGGAAGAACATCCTTCACCTGAAAAAGATGCTTCCCGAAATCGCTTCTTCTCTCGGCATGTCTCCAGACAGAGTGATGGGGATACACGATTCTGCACAGAAGAAGCTTTTTGAAGCCCGTGAGAGAAGAGTCCATCCCCATAAGGATGACAAGATCCTCACTGACTGGAACGGCCTCATGATAGCCGCTTTCGCAAAGGCCGCCCAGGCATTTGATAATGATGGGTATAGAGAGGCTGCGTCGAGAGCCGCAGACTTTATTCTAAGGGAGATGCGGGCATCCGGAGACCGTCTCTATCACCGGTACCGCGAAGGAGAAAGGGCGATCACCGGCTATCTTGAAGATTATGCCTTTATGATCTGGGGACTGATCGAACTGTATGAAGCCGTATTCAGGCCGGAATACCTGAAGGAGGCGCTTGCACTCAACAATGTCCTGTTCCAACATTTCTGGGACAATCAGAACGGCGGGTTTTACCATACTGCCGATGATGCAGAAGCTCTGCCAGTCAGAACAAAAGATGTCTATGACGGCGCGATACCTTCGGGAAATTCCGTCATGACATACAATCTGCTCCGGCTGGCGCGCATTACAGGAGAATCAGAGCACTACGACAGGGCGGTTTCGATCGAGTCTGCATTCTCCGACCGGCTCAGGGAATCTCCTGTTTCCTACGCCATGATGCTCGTTGCGCTTGATTACAAGCTCCATCCGGTCCGCGAAGTGGTCATTGCCGGAGATCCCGGGCAGGAGGACACAAAAGCGATGGTCAAGGCCCTGAGATCGGAATTTATTCCCAACAAGATCGTGCTCTTACATCCATCCGGCCGAGCCGCATCCGATATTGAGGGGATCGCACATTTCACGACGGATCTCAATCCGAAAGACGGAAAGGCGACCGCCTATGTCTGCAAGAATTTTAGCTGTGCCTTCCCCACAACAGACCCCGAAGAGATGTTGAAGCTTCTCAGAGACTGAGTACTCTCGGGCGCGGATTTCGGGATCAAGGCACTTTTTCACTCTTCACCTTTTGTCTTTACCAACTACCATTCTCCAATCGCCATCCACCGCCTCTTTCCGCAGATCTTGCAATTTTCCACCTTGTAGCGTACTGTAATACAGGAGGTGCCTCATGAGAACAGTATTGTCCGTCAGTCTTCCGGAAGGCATATCAAAGGAACTTGACAGATTCGCAAAGAGTACCGGGCGGAACAAGAGTGACATCGTGAAGGAATCCCTGAGCCTGTTCCTGTGGGAAATGAAGCTCAGGGCCGTGCAACAGAAACTCGGACCGAAGGCAAAAAAGCTCGGCATGGTCAGTGAGGAAGATGTTTTTAAAGCTATATCATGATTGCCGTATTTGACACAAACGTTCTCATTGCGGCGATTATTACTCAGGGGATTTGCTCAAAATTATTACACAGAGCGCACACCAGAGAATTTTCTCTCGCCTCATGCCCGTTCATTATGAAGGAAGTCAGGCACACCCTCTCGAAGAAATTCCGCCTTTCCCATGAAGAAATAACTTCGGCAATAGAGCCCGTCAGTGAAGCGATCGATCAAATCGTCGAGCACAACCTTAGAATTGCCCCCATTTGCCGGGACGCCGACGATGATAACGTCCTCGCCTGCGCGCTTGCTGCAGAAGCGGATTATCTTGTAACGGGCGATTCTGATCTGCTGGAGATAAGAACCTGGAAGGGTATTAAGATCGTTGCCCCAAGGGATTTTGAAGCATTGTTTGTATAGCAGGGTTGGCATACGTCCTTTCCGCAAGAAATCTCATCGGCAGTCAAAGTTAAAAGAGGGGAGTTGCGAGGATTATTGTGGTATACATTGTTCATGATTATGGAGAGAGCATAATGGATACCTATCAAGATCGGATCGAGATAAACCCAAAAATCCTGTTGGGCAAGCCTGTTTTTAAGGGTACCCGTATACCTGTGTACGTGGTTCTCGATCTTCTCGCGGAAGGAGAGACCACAGAATCCATCGTGCAATATTATCCGGATCTCAAAACTGAAGACATCAAAGCCGCAATTTATTTCGCCTCCGATGCAGCCAGACACATCGCGGAGATCGAGCTTGAAGCTCTTGATCGCAATGATGAAACATTTCAGAGGTTTCAAAAGATGAGCAAGATGGTCACTTCATCCCTGAGTCAGAGGATATTCAGCCTGCGAGGTACAACGCCGATTCTGCCCGTGAATTATTAAACCTCCCGGATCGACCGCATCGGCGAGTAGAAGCCCATGCGCATCATTGCGACGATGCCCTTGTCTGCCTAACAAGCAGAGGGTAATCAATCTGGTATTTACGGCGACAACTGTAATATAATACTTTTTCTGCAATTATCATTCATAAGGAGGTTGTATCGTGGTCAAGATATACTATGACAGTGACGTGAATCTCTCCATCCTCAAGGGTAAAACCATAGCTATCATGGGATACGGTAGCCAGGGACATGCCCATGCGAACAATCTCAAGGACAGCGGCATGGACGTGATCATAGGGTTGCGCAAGGGCGGGAGCTGGAAGAAGGCCGAGGACGCGGGGTTCAAGGTCATGGCCCCCTCTGATGCCGCAAAGAAGGCCGATGTGATCATGATCCTCCTTCCGGACGAGTTCCAGGGAGATATCTTCAAGGAGGAGATCGGCCCTTACATGAAAAAGGGCGTGTATCTGGCGTTTGCTCACGGGTTCAATATTCACTTCGGCCAGATCGTTCCTTCCGGCGATATCAATGTATTCATGACCGCGCCGAAAGGGCCCGGCCATCTCGTCAGGAGCGAATACACCAAGGGCAGCGGCGTCCCCTGCCTCATCGCGATCCACCAGGACCCCTCGGGAAACACCAAAGATCTCGCCCTTGCTTATGCATCGGCAATCGGCGGCGGCAGAGCCGGCATCATCGAGACGACCTTCAGGGAAGAGACCGAGACAGACCTCTTCGGCGAGCAGGTCGTTCTCTGCGGTGGTTTGACGTCGCTCATTCAGGCGGGTTTCGAGACGCTCGTCGAGGCGGGGTATGCCCCCGAAATGGCCTATTTCGAATGCCTCCATGAAGTCAAGCTCATCGTCGACCTCATCTACGAGGGAGGGATCTCGAACATGCGGTACTCCATCAGCAACACCGCCCAGTTCGGGGACCTCACGAGAGGGCCGCGGGTCGTCACGCCGGAAGTGAAGATGGTAATGAAGAAAATACTCGATGAGATCCAGTCCGGCGAATTTGCCCGGGAATGGATGCTCGAATGCAAAGCGAACAAGCCGGTGTTCAACGCGCTTACCCGGAAGGGAGAAGAGCATCTCATCGAGAAAGTGGGCGGAAAGCTGAGGGCAATGATGCCCTGGCTGAAAAAGGGAAAACTCGTTGATAAAACCAAAGCATAACCTCCTTTGAAAGGACCGGAAAAGAGCATGAAGATCGCGCCTGAAGGATGGCCCTTTATTGCCGGGTCCGCTGTTTTGACCGTGCTGGTGTTTCTTCTTACACGAAACGCGAGCGCTCTCGTGCCTCTTCTGCTCCTCGTCTTCATGGTCTATTTTTTCAGGGACCCGGAGAGGGCGGTCCCCCAGGAGAAGAACATTTTTGTTGCTCCTGCCGACGGCAGGGTCATTGTGGTCAAGGATGTCGTCGAGCCGCTCTATCTCAAGAAGAGCGCGAAGATGATCAGCATCTTCATGTCCCCCTTGAACGTGCATGTCAACAGGAGCCCTGATGCCGGCAAGGTGGTTGATGTTATGCACAAGAGAGGAAATTTCAAGGCCGCATACAGTGACGAGGCTGCCGAAACCAACGAGAGCACATCCATGATCCTTTCCACCGGCAGGGGGTTGATCATGGTGAGGCAGGTCGCGGGGCTCATCGCGCGAAGGATCGTCTGCCGCTCCCTTCCAGGAGATATGCTCCGGAGAGGGCAGCGGTACGGTCTGATAAAGTTCAGTTCAAGAGTCGATCTCTTCCTGCCCGAGGCGGTGCAGGTCATGGTCGCTCCGGGTGACCGGGTAAGGGCAGGAGAGACCATTGTGGCAAGGGGAGCCGATCAAGAGAGTCCTCTCCAGCAAAGAAGGGGACGATCACTGAGAAACAGTGTATGAAGAAAGGTGTTTATCTTTTACCCAACAGTCTGACGCTCTGCGGCATGTTCTTCGGCTTTTTTTCGATCATCGCCACCTATGCCGGAGAGTACGGCCAGGCGGCATGGGCGATCCTCATCGCGACCATATTCGACGGATTGGACGGCTGGGTCGCGCGTCTGACGAACAGCACCACGCGGTTCGGGATCGAGCTCGATTCTCTTTCCGATCTCGTCGCCTTCGGCGTCGCTCCTGCGGTCTTGCTCCACAACTGGTCACTCTATTCCTTCGGCAGGATCGGGTGGGCGGCGAGTTTCCTCTTTACCGCCTGCGGCGCATTGAGGCTTGCCCGGTACAACATCCAGATGGGCTCGACGGAGAAGAAATCCTTCACCGGCTTGCCCATTCCCGGCGCTGCAAGCGTCGCCTCGGCACTCGTCATTTTTTATTTTAACCAGATCGGTGAGAATGCGGACAGGAATGTGTATATCCTCGTCCTCACCCTTGTCCTGAGCGTCTTCATGATCAGCACACTCAGGTTTCACGGCGCCAAGGAGATCAACTTCAGGGAGAGGAAACCCTTTTGGGTGCTCGTTGCGATTGTCGTCGTCATTGCGGTCATCGTCATGCATCCGCCGATCGCGCTCTTCACGTTTGCGATGCTGTACCTCCTCTGGGGTATAATAGAAAATATTTATCTCTTTACGAGAAGACAGCCGAAAGCGCGGGAAGCAAAACCATGAGGACCATCAGAATATTCGACACGACACTCAGGGACGGCGAGCAATCTCGCGGAGCTTCCATGAATGTGGAAGAAAAGATCCAGATCGCGAAGCAGCTCGTTAAACTCGGCGTC
>JBLNHB010000094.1:0-3245 GCA_050268805.1 bacterium
TTCATGATCTGGCACTCGTTTGCCTTCTCGCGCCGCTTGTCGATAATGGCAAGGCTGCTCCCGAGCCTTTTGGCAAAAGCCCTTGCCCGTTCAACACCGCCGGCATCCGGCGAAACAATGACAAGATCGCCGTTATGATATTTTCCTTTGATATACTTGATGAGAACCGGTGTTGCATAGAGGTGGTCCACCGGGATGTCGAAGAACCCCTGGATCTGGCCTGCGTGGAGGTCGACGGCCAGCACCCTGTTAACTCCTGAAGCCTCGATAAGGTCTGCGACGAGCTTTGCAGAAATTGGAACCCGTGGTTGCACCTTTCGGTCCTGCCGCCCATATCCGTAATACGGGATGACTGCGGTTATCCTCCAGGCAGAAGCCCTTCTCAGGGCATCGACGAGGAAGAGCAGTTCCATGATATTGTTATTGACAGGAGCACAGGTAGACTGGATGACAAAGACATCGCAGCCCCTGACATTCTCGTTGATCTTTACCATGATCTCGCCGTCGCTGAAGGTCGACAACGACACATCGGTCAGGGGAAATCCGAGGTACTTCGCAACATCCTCGGCAAGGGGACGGTTAGAATTCCCCGACAGCACTTTGATACCCTGTGGCATTCTTCAGCCTCCGATTTTCCTATCCCTGGCTGGGGCGGGAGGATTCGAACCTCCAAATGGGAGATCCAAAGTCTCCTGACTTGCCGTTTGTCGACGCCCCATGGGAGATATAGCTTTATGCTCACACCAGAAAGAAGGGGACAAAGCGGCAACAGACGAATTGCCCCCACTACAGGAAAAATAATTATACAATTTCAGGGTTTTTCAAAACAAGTGCGGAAACAGGAAGAAAGCCCGGCGCACTCCTGGTCGGGACCGCGATCGGTGAGCCGGCGAAATATGTGAACGGGAAAAGATTTCCACCCTCCACACTGGGACTCCGCCTGCTCTCGGCCGTTCAGATCCGTGTTTTTACAACTCCTGTCCAAAACATTTCAAAATATGACCGGGCACTGCGGGCGCTTTCCTCATCATCGAAAACACCAAAGACAGTCGATCCGCTGCCGCTCATGAGGGAAAGACGGGCGCCCTGTTCCCGTAATGCTTCTTTAATCTCTCTGATCACCGGATATTTTTGAAAGACCGGCGTTTCGAGTGAATTGACCATATGTTCATCGAGAAAGCTGAAATCCCTCCTGTTCAAAGCATCTATGAACGGCGCGACCATGTCCTCGTCTCTCTGAGCATACTCCCTGGTCTGCTGGTACGCCCATGCGCTCGATATTGCTATGCCGGGATTGACGAGGAGAAGGTCATACTCCCGCGTGACGGCACAGGGGCTGATGATCTCACCACGGCCGCTCACTGAGGAGCAGTTTCCTCCGAGGAAGAAAGGCACATCAGATCCAAGTGATGCTGCTATGCCGATGAGTTCATCATGGGCGAGCATGAGGCCCCACAATTTGTTCAGACCGACGAGGACTGTCGCGGCATTGCTGCTGCCGCCTCCGAGCCCCGCCGCAAGGGGAATCACTTTCCGGAGGACGATTCGAATCCCCTTCTCGGCGCGCTTCTTGCGCTGTCTCAGCTTTCCAATGGTCTTGAGGATAATATTATCGGTAATAGTGATGTTCGCGGAGAGCTCAACACGGTCTGCCTCTTCGAAGGTCAGGACATCGGAGAGGGAAATCTTCTGCATAACCGACCTGATCTCATGAAATCCGTCCTCCCTCTTTCCGAGGACGGAGAGAAACCAGTTGATCTTAGCAGCCGATTCGGTTCTGAACATCACGGGGGCCTTTATTGCCGCAATTTCTTCTCAACTCTCTCTTGCAAGCCCTTCTCTTTCTCATGGTTCACGAGTGCCTTCTCCCAGGCTTCCTTCGCCTCTTTCTTTTTGCCGAGGGCGTTGTATACATCACCGAGGTGATCGAGCATGACAGGGTCATCCGGCACAATGCTGACGGCTTTTTTGAGCTGCTCAAGCGACTCTTTGAACTTCCCCATCTTGTAGTACACCCAGCCAAGGCTGTCGAGAATATAGGCGCTTTTGGGTTTCAGTTCGAGGGCTTTCTTGACCAGGGAAAGCGCCTCATCAAGATTGGCGCCCATCTCGGCAAAGGTGTAGCCGAGATAATTCAGCGCCTCAGCGTGCTCCGGGTTCAGCATGATGACCGTCCTGAGGTGGCTGATCATCTCATCCTTCCTGCCCATCTTCTCATAGAGAACAGCAATGTTGAAGTGAAGCGCGGGGCTGTCGGGAAATTTTTCGAGGCCTTTCAGTGCAACTGACTCGGCTTTGCCGTAGTCGTTCATCTCGATATACGCCATAGAGATCTGTGCATAGATTTCCGGGTTGTCGTCGCGGATCGAGAGGGCCTTATCATACATGTCGACCGCCTTCTGGTACTGTTTCTGGTCAATGAAAATGTAGCCCTTGTGGAGGTAAGCATTGATGTTCTGGGGATCATGCGTTAGAATATCATCAAATTGAACGAGGGCCTCATCGTACCGTTTCAGATATTCCAGGGCAAGGGCAAGGTAGTACCTCGTTTCCATATCATCAGGCGCGCGGCTGACGATCTCCCTGAATTCATCGGCTGCTTTTTCGTATTCCTCCGCCTCGAGATAGAGCAGTGCTATTTTCCTCCGGATGTCTATATTGCCGGGAAGAATCGTGCTGAGCTTGCGCAGCTGCTCGATTGCTTCCGGTAGCTGGTTCATCTTGATGTAGAGTCTCGACAGCCGGTCAAGGACTTCCATATTATGAGGGTTCACCCTAATGGCCTTGAGGTAGTATGTTTGGGCGGCTTCAAGATCCCCGTTGATCTCTCTGATAACCCCGAGATTCTGGAGCGCACCGTCCATTTCCGGCCTGATCTCCAGCGCCTTCAGGAAATATTCTTCCGATTTGTTGTATTTTTCCTGCTGAAAAAAAATCACCCCCAGGTAGTAGTAAGCCGTGACATTATTGGGATCTTGCTGAATCAGCGTATCGAGTATCTGGGCTGCTTCAGCATACTTCCCCTGGTTCGTATAGACCATGGCGAGATTAAGATATCCGTCCTGGCTCTCCGGCATCTTCTCGATGACACTCTGGTAGACGGCGGCAGCGTCATTCAGCCTGCCCTTTTTTGTATAGATATCGCCGAGAACAAAAAGGGTCGTCAGATTATCAGGGTCCTTCCGGTAACTCTCTTCTGCAAAGAGGAGGGCTTCATCAATCTTACCGAGTTTCACAAGCACATC
>JBLNHB010000095.1:0-2810 GCA_050268805.1 bacterium
GCCGCGGTCTTTCCGGTGCCTGTCTGGGCCTGTGCAGCGATGTCCTTTCCCCGAAGGATCTCGGGGAGGGCCAATGCCTGTACCGGGGTGCACTCGGAAAAACCTGCGCTCCTGATCCCATCGAGGACTGGGATGGGTATATTCAACTCTTCAAATCTCACAACGTTTACTATACCCTAAACAATGCCGATCCAGAAAGAGGAGTGAAAGAAAAAACAGTGTGTCCCAATTTCGCGCCTCTCCTTCTCCTGTATAATCACGGTATGAACCTCACACCCCTGAGAGGGAACCAGGATTTCTGGAACCGGTTCGCGCCCTGGTACGAGAAGTGGCTGACCCGGGGGACGTATCACCGGCCGATCGTGAAGGAGATCAGCCAGATGATCGAGCCGGGATGGAAGATCCTCGATATCGGCGCGGGGACCGGTGTGCTCTCCCTGCCGATGGCGACCCTCGGATGTGGGGTGCTGGCCCTGGAGCCATCAGAGGGGATGAGAAATATCCTCAGTGCAAAACTCTCCTCCCTCAGAGTCCAGGGAGTCGATATCAACACTCAACGGTGGGAGGAGTTCGATCCTCAGGGACAGACCTTCGATCTCCTGATCGCCTGCAACAGTCTTCACCTCACGATCGGAGGGTTGGCCGGAGGCATGAAAAAAGTCTTTTCATCGGATGCAGGCTCTGTTGCCCTGATCACCGAGATCAATCAGGACATCTTCATCGACTTCAAGGCGATCGATTCTCTCCAGAGCGCGTACGCATTCCTCTTCATCAAGAAGTTCACCGTCGACAGCAGCTTTCATTTCGAGGACCAAGACGAGGTAAAAGAGGTCGAAGCAGTCCTTGGAGCAAAGCTCCCGGTCATCATGGAAGAAGAACGGCTGGTGCAGCACGACAGCACGGATATCGCGGTCGTGTGGTGGGAGAGAAAGTGAGCGCTCGTTCCGGGATGCAGGGAAGTCCTGAAGAGCGATTTGCTATACTGAGGTGAAATTATGAAGAGAATCATCACGATCCTGAAATCTCTCACCACCGCGATAGTCGCATTGACCGGCCTTACCCTCTTCATGATCGCCGGTTCCTTCACCATGCTCAGGACCGGCGGATACGAAAGCCTCAATGCCATGCCGCTCTTCAGGTGGCTCCTTGAAACGTCCCTCGAGAACTCATACTGGCTCATCCTTTCCCTCGTCTGCCTCGGTGTTCTCGCGATCAACACGGTCCTTTGCTCCGTCGAATCACTCCTGAGGAAGACCTCGTCCCGTGAGCTGCTCCTGAAAATCTCGCCCCAGATCATTCATGCGGGCTTTCTCCTCATCATGGTGGCTCACCTCTTCAGTTCCGTAGACAGCTTCCGCTCGATGGGGGTCGTGAATGAACAGGAAGGGATTCGGCTCTCCGAAACATCATACTCTCTCTTCTCGGACATCAAGGCAATGAATGATCCTTCAGGCCGGATGATCGAAATTTCCTCCCGGGTAACGGTGTATGATGGTCAGGACTTGAAAGTAAGCGCCATTATTTCGCCGAACAATCCCGCCTTCTATAACGGCCTCGGCATTTATCTGAAAGACGCCCGCGCATACCCGGAGCGAAAGGTACTGATCGAGATAAGCCGCGACAGCGGCGCGATATGGGCTTTGGCAGGGGGGATATTGTTCTTTATAGGGAACGTTCTTCTTGTGGGCTTGAAGCTGAAATACGATTCACTAAAGCAAGTACCGGATCAACTGTTACCATAAAGCCTCGTCGCCCCCTGCTTTTTGCGGTGCCATCCGTCTTGAATTGGTCTGACGGAGACTGTCAGCTTTGTCGGTCTGCCGAGCGGCTCATGCGTTGGTGATCAGCCCATAAGGAGCCGGCCACTCCTCCTGTCAGGATGACAAGAACTACCATTAACAGGTACAAGTTGAAGTGCCTGCCGAGAGCGAGCTTCAGCCATTCAGCGAGCAGCATCTTGATGCCCACGACCATGAGGACGAGGGCAAGCGCGACTTTAAGGTACCTGAACTTCTTCACCATCCCGGCAAGAGTGAAATAGAGCGACCGGAGGCCGAGGATGGCAAACACGTTGCTCGTGAAAACCAGGAAGGGGTCGGCCGTGATGGCGAAGATGGCCGGGATCGAATCGACCGCGAAGATCAGGTCGGTCGTCTCGACCATCACGAGTGCCAAGGCCAGGGGCGTGAGCAGCAGCGTTCCCGGCCGGGCCTTCTCCACGACCTCGTCCTTCATCGCGGGCGCACCCGGGACCTCGCTCTCAGACGATGCGGCAGCACCGGCGCGAACGATGAAGTGCTGGCCGTGAAACCGGGCGGTCACGGGAAACAAACGGCGGGTCAGCCTGACCACGATATTCCTGTTCAGGTCGGTGTGGTCTGTCTTGAGGAATAACATCTTGATCGCCGTGAGGATCAGGAAAACGGCAAAGATGTAGAGAATCCAGTGGAACTCGGCGATCAGCCGCGCACCGAGACCGATCATCATGCCGCGCATGAGCAGGGCGCCCAGGATGCCCCAGAACAGGACGCGGTGCTGGTAAATCTGCGGCACAGTAAAGAAGCCGAAAATCATAGCGATCACGAAGATGTTGTCGACGCTGAGCGACTTCTCCACTACGTAGCCGGTCAGGTACTTCTCTGTTGCCGTTGCGCCGTCGTTCACGAGTCCATCGACGGCATCAGGCGCAATGCCCAGGCCAAACCAGTTGCCGTTGTAAGCGAAGTACACGAACACGGCGAACGACAACCCCATGGTGATCCACACGCTAGACCAGATGAGCGACTCCCTGATGCTGATGACGTGGGCCT